>JAUVDE010000333.1 GCA_030595485.1 Draconibacterium sp. | reverse complement strand
AGCCCATTCCAGAATTGCCGGAACACGAACTCCGCCTTCATACAACTCCGCTTTTTTACCGCGCAATCCGCCAGAAGAGTTCAAATTATGAATATAGGACGGACCGTTGTCGCTGCAAAACCAAACAATTGTATTTTCTTCAATTTGAAGTTCGCGTAGTTTTTTGCGCAATTCACCAATTTGTTCGTCCATTGCCGAAATTGCTCCAAACCAGTGCTGTCCCTGCATATCTTGTCCAGGATATTTGGCTCGTTGCTCGTTACCAGCTGCAACAGGAGTGTGCGGTGTATGAAACCAAATCACACTTAAAAATGGATTTGCCTCTGTTGATTTCCTTTCAATAAAATCTAAAGCTTTATCCATTATAACTTTTGAATCGTCGCCTTCGGGCATTTCTTCGAGATATTCATTTTCGCCTGTCCAGTAAAAATCTTTCCAACGAAAACCTCCTGTTTTTTGTCCTAAGTCAACTGGCTGATTCTGTACAAAACTATAATCCTCTGTACCAAAATCGCCTCCAACCTGATAATAAGGATTGTAAGTTGGCATCATCGATTCGGTGGAAAAGCACTCGTCGAAACCGTTTTCCCAAGGCGGTGAATACGGAGATGGACCGCCAGGAAATTCACTCTGATTAATGGTAATACTTAAGCCACCAACATGCCATTTCCCAAAATGCCCGCATGAATAGCCTTTAGTTTTTAAAGCTTCGGCAATGGTAATTTCGCCTGCAGGAATCCCATACCTTCCCGCCCATGGCATATTGTAACGGTATGGGTGACGACCAGTTAGACAACTTCCACGAGTTGGCGAACAAACCGGAGCCGCTGCATAAAACCGTTCGAAACGAATTCCGGCATTTGCCATTTCATCAAGACAAGGTGTTTTCACGATTGAGTTACCGTAACATGCCACATCGCCGTATCCAAGGTCATCAGCCATTACAAGTATAATATTTGGTAATTCGTTTTCGCCTTCCTTTTGCGCTGTGCAACTTGCGAAAACAATTAAAATGAATATGTATATTACTGGCTTCATACTATCTTATTCTCTTCTTTTGGATGTTGAAAATTGAGTGTTCTTCATTGGTTATTTTTCTTTCTATTCATTAAAATAATCCACATAATTCCACTTAAATTCTGGATCGCGTCGGTAGCTGGTTCCTTCGTATTTTGTTACTATTTCTTTAATATCCTGATTAAAACGTTCCAATTTAGCAGGGTCGTTAAATGGATCTTTTGTTTCTATTTGCCATTGTTTTAGAACTGTTTTTAAACGCTCTAATTCTTGTTTGAATTCGGGTTTCACCGAAAGATTTTTGAATTCATTTGGGTCGTTGTTTAAGTCGTACAATTCGAATTCAGGTGGATTTCGCCAGATACGATAAACTTCTGCCATATCTGCATTGAGAGCTGCCGTTTCTTCCAGATTTGTACCGGCTACAAAATGCCCTTGTCTGCCGTTATAAAATCCAACATGTGGATTTTCTTCCTGAAAATTAATGTTGTGAATAAGCTTAAATTGTTGGTCGCGCACACTTCTGCGAGGATAGTAAAAAAATGGGGCACTCCCTGTTCCTCCCGCAAAAACGTATTCTGACCACTCTTTTTCTTCATTTCTTGTCAGCGCCATTAAACTTTTACCAGGCAATATTTCGGGTTTTTCCACTCCTGCCAAATCTAAAATTGTTGGCAACAAATCGATGCTTGAAATCAGCTCCTCTTTTTGCTCGTTACTTTTTATGTGCTTGGGCCAATGCATTATGAATGGCACTCTTAAGGCTGCTTCGTAGTTGCTGCATTTGCCACGAGAGAATTGCGCTCCGTGGTCGCCCATGTATATAATGACGGTATTATCGGCTTTGTCGGAAGTTTTTAAGCTGTCGAGCAACATGCCAACCGATTCATCTAAACGGTTCATACAATTGAAATAGTTTGCAGTATATTCTCGCAAATACTCTGAATTAGCACCAACATATTCCAGCGGTCCATCAACATCGGTGGGTTCGAGTTTTTTAGTGGGCAATCCTTCCACATCATACTGAACCGGGAAATGCGCATCAGGATAATTCACCTGTAAAAAGAATGGTTTATCACCCGACTGCCTGATAAATTCCATTGCCTTAACTGCATATTCGGGCATTTGTTTTTTACCAAAGTTGGCACCATTCAGCAAACCTCCGGGGCGGTAATCCCACGGAATTTCGGACTCGGGATTTACATGCACTTTTCCTATGCAGCCCGACAAATAGCCTGCTTCGCTTAAATATTTTGGCAAGGTTTTTATGCCTTCGTACATTCGGTATTTGTGTGTGGCCAAACCAATTTGCCCGTTTTGGTGGGGGTACAATCCGGTAAAAATTGTTCCGCGCGAAGGGCTGCAAACCGAATAGGTTACAAAAGCATTGTTAAACTGAACTCCTTCGGCTGATAATTGGTCGAGGTTTGGAGTGTGCACATGTTTGTTCCCATAACATCCCAAATCGGGTCCGTTGTCTTCCGACACGATTAGAAGAATATTTGGCTTCTCTGGAATTTGTTCTTGCTGCGTGGTGCAAAAGATGAAAAGGAATGCGATTCCGAAAATTGCTGCGATTATTTTTAGTTTGTTCATTTTGACTGATGTTTTACTGAAGCCTCAATTGTTTGTCATTTCGAACCTGAGGAACGAAAGTGAGAAATCTCTCGATTGAAACAGATTTCTCCCTATGGTCGAAATGACAAAATACTTATTGGCACCTAAATATTTTATTCTTTTATGTTTTTATACTTCGTATCTATTATCTTTTGCAAGCTTTTATTCCATTGAAATTGGTGACTATCCGGGCATTCATTTTTAACTTTGGTATGAATTTGAATTAGTTGCTCTTTCAACTTTATAAAAACTTCTGGATTGATATTTTTCACATCATTCTTTTGTCTGGCATCATTCTTAATATCGTATAATTTTAAATCAACCAAGTTTGCAGTTTTAATTTTATTGATGGCGAGGGTGTCGAATCTGCCGCCTGAAAACTTATTGTCCCAGTTTGCGGTAATTACCCAATTTTCGTTTCGCATGGCTGATTGTGGCCCTCCACGTGGCGCGTGAAAATGCCAGTGCAATGGTTTTTCTTTTCTGGAAAAAGATTCATTATTAAAAAGCGGAACTAATGAAACGCCATCGATGGTACGATTCTCGGGCGTTGTAATTCCCGCTATTTCGCAAATGGTTGGTAGAAAATCGACATGACCAACCGGTGCATTTATTTTTTGTTTAGGCTGAATCACGCCATTCCAAAACATAATGGTTGCCTGTTTAATTCCACCTTCAAGAATCCATCGTTTTCGTCCACGCAGTTCGCCCGTTTCGCCAACAGATTGTAAACGTCCGCGATATTTACGATTGGAGTCGGGACCATTGTCTGAAGTAAAAATCACCAAAGTATTTTCAAGTAAACCTTCTGATTTTAACTTTTTAAGAATACGACCAATTGCAGCATCCATATTTTCAATGCAGCCATAATATTCGGCTTGCCCTAAACCATTTTTGCCAGTTCCTTTTTTTAGTGGAATCTCACCATTTTCTATTCGGGCTAAATATTTCTGTTTGATATCTTCGGTAGCATCACAAACTACATGTGGCTCGTGAAACGGCACGTACAACATAAACGGTACGTCTTTTTTAACTGATTTCAGCCAATCAATAGTTTTGTTCGCAACTACCTGACTTGAAAAAACCGGATTATCATCGCTTCCAATTTTTCCAACTGCAAGTCCATTATCGTAGAAGTTCTCAGGATTTTTATGGCTTGGATTTGATTGTACCGGAGTGCAAAACCAATGATCAAAACCCTGGTCGTCCGGATCTGAATTATTCCCGGAGTTAAATTCATTGTTTAAATGCCACTTGCCAATTACAGCGGTTTGGTAATTTTTTTGTTTTAGTAACTCAGCAAAAGTTACTTCGCTCGATGGCAAATGAATATTGCTTAATGGCTTTTTGTAGATTTCTTTTATCCAATCGTGAACGCCAATACGGGTTGGTACTCGTCCTGTTAATAATCCGGCTCGCGAGGGTGAACACATTGACGATGCTGAATAACAATCAGTAAAGACAACTCCGGTTTCTGCCAGTTTATCCAAGTTTGGAGTGTCGGTGTAAGCATTTGGATTGTTCCATTTTACATCGGCGTAACCAAGGTCGTCGGCGAGGAAGATTAGGATGTTGGGTGGAGTCTCCGTTTTCCTTACAGTATTTGCTGTGCAAATTGTAGCCCCTAAAAAAAACAATATTGTTTGTAGTATTCTCATT
>JAUVDE010000051.1 GCA_030595485.1 Draconibacterium sp. | reverse complement strand
TAACCTGCATGCAAGGCAGATACCGATTTGTAATATTGTGCTTCGGAGTACAGCTCCGATTTTTCCTCTACTTTTTTCTGTATTTTTTCGAATTGCCTGAAGGTGGCAACATATTTACCCTTGCTGTATAACTCTTTGGCTATATCAATGTCCTTTTTTACATTGTCGAAATACGCCGTTTGTTGCGCAATTATTTCGTTGTGACAAAGAAAAAGGAGCAGGAGGGATATAAAAAATCGAATTGTCTTCATGCTTCTATTGTCTCATTTTTAGTGATTTGATCGTCGATGTCTGTTTTCTGCCAAAATAAAATGACAGGATTTTATATAAAATCCTAAATTAGGCATTATAGCTGTGCTGAACTGTGTCAAATTGGTGTAATTCTTAACAAGAAACTGTTTATTTCTTTCGTTTATTATGTCTGTTGATAAATTAATTCCGTTTAAATTAGACCGAACAATAGTAATATGGACAAGAAAAAAGTAATACAGTTGGCAGGCGTAGAAATTTTTCAGCGCGATAATCGTATTCTTTCTGACGTGGAACTCGTGGTAAATGAAGGCGAATTTATTTATGTGATTGGTAAAGTGGGAACCGGAAAGACGAGCTTGATTAAAACACTAAATGCCGAGTTGCCGCTACTTAAAGGAACTGGCGATGTTTTGGCTTATCAATTGGCTGGTATTAAAAGCCGCGAAATATCAGAGTTACGCCGGAAATTAGGAGTTGTCTTTCAGGATTTTCGATTGCTTAGCGATCGTGATGTGTACGAGAATCTGGCATTTGTTTTAAAAGCTACAGCGTGGAAAAGCAAAACTTCCATTAATGAACGTGTAAATAAAGTGCTTGAAATTGTTGGCATGACCAGCAAAATGAAAAACATGCCACATGAATTGAGTGGGGGAGAGCAGCAACGTGTGGTAATTGCACGTGCCATTTTAAATAACCCTGAAATTATTATTGCTGACGAACCTACCGGGAATCTTGACCCAGAAACTTCGGAAGAAATTCTTGACCTATTTATTCGCTTAAACGATGAAGGAAAAACCGTATTAATGGCCACGCACGATTATGCTGTAATTGCGAAAAAACCTGCCCGAACATTGGTTTGTGTCGACGGTAAATTAGTAGATTCTGACAAAAACAGGGATGAAATTGAGTTTGAGAGTTTGTTAGATTCAAATTTTTAATCCAGGAATCTTGAATAAATTTCGTGTAATACTTTTTCTTCATTCTCCCAAGTCAATTCTCTTGCTGCCACTTTTAAATTTTTGTGCCATTCTTTTCTTTTTGAAGAATCGTTAAGTGCATCTAAAATATTTGCAGCAAGTATTTCTGGTGCTAAAGTAGTTGTGATGGCTCCAATTTTATATTGCTGCACAATCACTTTCATTTCGGGTAAGTTGCTTGCCAAAACCGGAACATCTGCCTGGATATAATCAAACAATTTGTTGGGTAAAGCGTAACGGTAGTTCAACCCAAGGTCTTCTTCAATTGAAAGTCCAAGGTCAGCTTTAGGGGTAAGTTGTGCAAGTTTATCAATTGGAAGTCGCCCCGTAAATTCTACTTTGTTTGATAAGTTTTTTTGCTGAACTAGTTCTTCAAGTTGTGGTTTAATATCTCCATCGCCTGCAATTACCAATTTTGCACCGTCAATAAATTGCATGGCTAAAATGGCTTGTTTCAAACCGCGCCCAATATTCACCGCACCTTGATAGAGTATAATTTTTACCTCATTTCCAGGGGCTTTTGTATTAATGGTTTTTGCATGCGGAATATTTCGAACAACCCTAAAGTCTATACCGTATTTTTCATTGTAAACCTTAGCTATGGAATGGCAAACTGTATAAGCATGTTTTAGTTTCGGAACCATTCTTTTTTCAAGTCCTTCCCAAATACGTTGTACTTTTGGGCGCTCAATTAATTCGGGCACTTCGGTAAAGTATTCATGACTATCGTAAATCAACTCTTTGCCCCGTATTTTAGCTGCTAAAAAATTGGCTGTTAGGGAGTCTAAATCGTTCGAGAGTAGCACGTCAGCTTTCGCAAAAAGTAAAAACAGGAACAACCTAAAATTGTATTCAGCATAAAAAAAAGCCCCTTTTTTGAATAGTAAATTCAAACGTTTGGTTTCGTAGCTGCGATTTAGAGTTTGGCTATTGGGAAGTTTTCGTCCGAGCAATAAAACAGCAAATCCCATTTTTTCTAACGAAGTACAAACCTTGTGCACCCGGTTGTCTGAAACAAGGTCGTTGCTTACGGAAACTATTATTCTTTTTTGTGCTGTTTTCAAAATGGTTATTGATTTTGTTGTAAATATAAACTTTTGGATTGGGGAATTATTTTACAATTCAATAATTAATCCATATTCATTAATCAATAATCATTTCGCATCTTATCTTTGCGCAAAATATTTTTTATGATTCGCTTTTTCGAAAATCACTCGTTGAAACAACACAATACTTTTGGAATTGATGCCAAAGCCAAATACTTTTTTGAATTTACTGAACCGCAAGATTTAGCTGAGTTTCTAAGTGCTAATGAAAGCTGGAAAAACGAAAAATTGATTGTACTGGGTGAGGGGAGTAATATTTTGTTCCTTAACGATTTTGATGGACTTGTTATTCATCCGAAAGTGCCAGGTATTACGAGTGTAAGCGAAGATCGTAATAGCGAATACCTTGAAGTTGGTGCAGGCGAAGTTTGGGACGAATTTGTGCAGCATGCAGTGGCTTCAGAATTGGGTGGTATTGAAAACCTTTCGTTTATACCTGGAATGGTTGGAGCTGCTCCGGTACAAAATATTGGTGCTTATGGCCAGGAAGTTTGCAGCGTGGTTGAAAAAGTAAAAGGTTACGATTTAGAAAAAGGAGAGCCTGCTGAGTATTCTGTTGCTGAATGTAAATTTGCCTACCGAAATAGTGTTTTTAAACAGTATTTGAAAAATAAATTCATCATCACTTCGGTTATTTTTAGACTTGATAAGTTTCCCGAATTTAATTTGAAATATGGGCAGCTGAATGATAAAGTAAAGGAAAATGGTGATGTGAATTTACAAAATATACGTAAGTCGGTTGTTGAAATTAGAGAGTCGAAACTACCTGATACAAAAAAATTAGGAAATGCAGGAAGCTTTTTTAAAAACCCGGTTGTTGCTATTGAATTGGCAAAAAAACTGCAAAACGAATTTCCTGAGTTACCCGTTTACACCGGAGGCGAAGGGAAAATCAAATTGGCAGCAGGTTGGCTAATTGAACAAGCAGGTTGGAAAGGTAAACGTATTGGCGATGCAGGCGTTCATAATAAACAAGCTCTTGTAATCGTAAATTATGGAATTGCTACCGGACAAGAGATTTATGATTTGTCGGAGCAAATAAAATTGTCGGTTTACAATAAATTTGGAGTTGAATTAGAACGAGAAGTGAACTGTATATAATGGTATGATTATTGTTTGAACTGTATTGTAGTTATGTTTAATTGGATGTAATGTTTCTACAGAAATATTTTGCAATTTGACGTGGGACAGCAATAGATTTATAATAGGCATAACCAGAAATAATCTAGACTAAATATTCATGCGATCAAATCTGTTTTCATTTTGGATTATATTGTTCTTTTTGTTTGTCAATAATTGTTTGCAAGCACAAACAAGAAAAGAATTAGCCAATTCAGATCAAATACTTCCTTTAACCAAGCTTTATGTACATTTCGATAAAGACTATTATTTCATTAAAGATGATGTTTGGTTGAAAATTTATTTGATTGATGGTGTTTCGCACAAACGAATTGCAGGAAATCAGAATGTAACGCTGGATGTCCTAAACGAAGAGGGGAAGGTCGTTTTATCTAAAATGTATCTGATAAGTGATGGCTTGGCGGCAGGTAATTTTGTTATCCCTCCAAATATAGCTCCCGGAAAATACATGATTAGAGTTTACACCGATTATTCGATAAAGATTGGTGACGAGGGGATTTTTTATAAACCTTTGACTTTTGCTGAAGTAAAAAACTATGCTGGTTTAGACGAGCCAAAGGAAGAGCTGATACGTAAAGTGTCAGAATTGGTATTACTTCCGGAAGGAGGTTTTATGTTAACTGGAGAACAAAATATTGTAGCCTTTAAAATGTTGAATGATAAAGGGCTAGGAGCAGAAGGAGAGCTACGCGTGGTAGATGAGTTGGGGAATGTGGTGTTACATATTTCAGCCATTCATAAAGGTAAAGGCAAATTCTTGTTTACGCCAGAACAGGGGAAAAAGTATTTTGCTGAAATAGCAGGTCAACCTCAATATAGGGAAGAAATTCTTCGCATACATGAAAAAGGCAGTAAAATACAGTTGGCTCAGTATAACGATGAGAAGCTGGAAATTGAGATTGTCTCAAAATTAGAGAGTCTTGATAGCTGCGAATACTATTTGGCTTGTATGCATCGTGGAAACCTTGTCTTCTACAAAGAATTAGCAGGTGCTTATAACATGGTCGAAATTGAAACAGAAATTTTACAACCGGGCATTAACCGGTTTGTTTTGCTTGATAGGCAGTTTCAACCTTTGTCGGAGCGATTGGTGTTTTCGAGTTTAGTTAATGTTAATATGATTAAAATTGATAAGCTCTTGAGCACTTATAAAAAGCGCGATAAGGTAGTACCCGTTTTGCTTGATGTTGATGCTGCAAAAGAAAACCAATATTCGAATCTTTCTGTTGCTGTTGTAAGCGAAAAATCGGTGGATAATAATGATATGAATTTTCTTAGCTGTGCGTTACTGGATGCTGAGCTGCGTAACTTTAACGAAAATTCGCTTGAGTATTTTACTGAAGACATGGAAATCAGTTCGAGAGCAAAATTAGATTTACTGATGTTAACGCATGGTTGGACGAATTATATATGGAATAAAACCTCTGATATAAAGCAAGAAGACAGGACTTTTACTTCCGGCATTACGTTAAAAGGTTATAGTAAGCAACTTCTCAGAAATAAACCAGCCCCACTATCAACAATTATAATGCAGATTTTTACCCAAAATGACGTTAATTTTTACACGCAGCAAACCGATTCCATCGGAAGATTTTCTTTCGAAAACCTGTATTTTGAAGATAGTGCCAAAGTACTGGTTCAGTCTAAAAACAAACGAAGGAAAAATGCAGGAGAAGTTTTTTTGTACCCTGAGAACCGTAAGACTCCTGAACTGAACTTAAAACAGCTTGCTGTATTGCAGCACCAATCTGAATTGTCGACTGGTTTATATTTTAAAAAGTACATGATTGAATCGGATAAAAGGGCATTTAACCCGGAATACGAAACTATTATGCTTGATGATATCGAAGTTTTGGGGAAAAAGGAGGCAGAGCAAAATGATGACGTTGTAAAGATTTATGGCGATGCCGACCATTCGTTAAAGATTACTGAATATGACGAATCCTTTCCAAGTGTGTTGGATTATATTGCCAGTAATGTGCCGGGAGTAACCATTTACGATAACTCAATAACGCTCAGAGGAGGTCAGGCAAGTTTTTCAGGATCTTCTGACCCATTATTTTTGATAGACGGGATATCTTATGAGGGAAGTGATGGATTTAGTGTGGCAATGTCATACCAAATGAGCGATATAAGTACTGTTGATGTACTTAAAACGCCACATAATTTATCCTTGTTTGGTTCAAGGGGGGCAAATGGAGTCATTGCCATTTACACTAAAAAAGGAACCCCATTTCAAAGAGAAAAAGAATTTACAAAGGGATCCATAGAAAAGACAATTGTTGGATTTGCAGCTTACAGAGAGTTTTATTCACCTGAATACACCAGCGAAAATATAGATACTGAAGAGCCCGACGGAAGGCTGACCTTATACTGGAATCCTGAAGTGTTTATTAATTCGGGTTTTGCAGATATTAACTTTTTTACCTCCGATCAAACCGGGCGATATCGAATTATTATTGAAGGTATAAGTAGTGAAGGGAAGATTTGTTATGGAACAAGTGTATTTGACGTTATAAACTGAGACAGGAACTTAATCTATTTAATTACTTATATATCTTTCTGTCATCCAAAGCCTTTCTGTAAATATTTGCATTTCGGTTGTGCTGCCTTAAGGTTTTTGCAAAATTGTGGTAACCCGAAAAATCTTCTTTGGCACACATGTATAAAAACTTGTGGCTTTCGTAATTTAATACAGCATCAATCGACTGAATAGATGGAAAACAAATTGGGCCGGGAGGCAATCCTACATATTTGTAGGTATTGTAAGGCGACTCAATTTCAAGGTGTTTGTTTAATACCCTTTTTATTGAGAAATCGCCAACTGCATATTTTACGGTAGGGTCGGCTTGTAATAAAATACCTCGTTTTAAGCGATTTATATATAAACCAGCTACTCGGGGGAGTTCATCTTTTTTTATGGTTTCCGATTGTACAATCGAGGCTACAATAGAAACTTCAGCCGGAGAAATATTTAAGGCTTCAGCTTTGATTTTTCGTTCTGCATTCCAAAAATTCTGGTATTCATCATGCATTCGTTTTGCAAACTCCTTAGCCGAAATTGTCCAGTACATTTCGTAGGTGTTTGGAATAAACATTGTACGAAAAGTTTCAGTTGTAAAACCCCACTCTTTTATTTGTTTTTCATCTGAAAATAGAGCCAAAATTGAAAGCGAATCAGCCTGAATATATTTACTTACTTTTCCGGCCATATCTTCTTTAAAACGAACATTGTTAAAAGTGATGTCAACGGGTTTTTGTGCTCCACTACGCAACATATTTACCAGTTCGTTTGTGGTCATGCCTCTTTTTAGTTTGTAACGGCCGGGTTTAACGTTCTTATTGTATTTCTTCTTTTTTGCCACCCATTTAAAAGCTTTTTCGCTAAACAGAATTTCGTCCTTAAGCAATCTATCCTTTACTGTGTCATAAGTGTCTTCCACCGAAATTAGCATCACATAATCAGAGCGAACATTTTCCTGAAAAATAAACTGGTATAATTGGTAGCCACGCACGCCCACAAGAATAAATGCTGCTGCAAAAAAAAGGATTATAAATTTCCCAATTCGCGGGAAAGTCATGGCTCTGCTTTTCGGTTCTATCGACATAATTGAATTTTCATGTTCAGACTTCAAAGATATAAGAATTTCTTGCAGAAATTAGATTGATGCAGATTGAAAAGAGATTGTTAGAAGGTTGAATATTTGAGATCAATCATTTCAATCTAATTCAATCTTTTTCTTTCAATCCAGGTGAAGCTTTCCTAACATTCGCTTAACCCACCGTGTAAATAAAAGTGCTTTAAACTATTAATAGGGTGTGTTCAAGGTAAATTCATTAATTTTGAAACCGTATTTAGAAAAAGGAAAAAATTATGCTACAAGTAAATCTTGCTGAAGACATTTATTATTTGGGTTTTAATGATCGTCGCACTCAATTATTCGAAAACATTTGGCCAATCCCTCACGGGGTTTCGTATAATAGTTATTTGTTGGTTGACGAAAAAATTGCGCTAATTGATACTGTTGAACGTGCTTTTATCGACGATTATTTAGATGCGATAGAAGAAATTATTGGCGATCGCGATGTGGATTATTTAATTATTAACCACATGGAGCCCGACCATTCGGGAGCCTTAAGGGCAATTGTACAACGTTACCCAAATATTACACTTGTAGGTAACAAAAAAACTTTCGGATTTGTAGAGGCATTTTACATGAAACCGATAAATACATTATTGGTGCACGACAACCATGTGTTGGATCTTGGAAAGCATAAAATTCAGTTTCAAACTATTCCGATGGTGCACTGGCCCGAAACGATGGTTGCCTTCGAAGAAACCAACAAAATCCTTTTCTCGGGCGATGCATTTGGTAGCTACGGAACCATGGACGGTGGTATTTTCGATGATGAAATTAACCTTGATTTCTATGAAGTGGAAGTGATGCGTTACTTCACCAATATTGTGGGTAAATATTGTCCACACACACAGCGCGCCATTAAAAAACTGGCGAACATCGATATTAAAATGATTGCGGCTACGCATGGTCCAATTTGGCGTAGTGATTTAGATTGGATTTTGAAACGTTACAACAAGTGGAGTTCATACGACTTAGACCGTGGTGTTGTAATTGTTTATGGTTCGATGTACGGAAACACAAAGAAGATGGCAGAGACAATTGCCCGTCAGATTGCAGTGCGTGGCATTAAAAATATTCGTGTTTACGATGCCTCAAAAACCCACTCGTCGTACATTATTAACGACATTTTTAAATACAAAGGATTTATCGTGGGTAGTGCGGCTTATAACAATGCAATGTTCCCCGCTGTTGAAACCCTTCTAACCACGGTTGAGCACATGATGCCTAAAAACCACTATCTCGGTATTTTTGGAAATTACTCGTGGAATGGTGGCGGTGTAAAAAACCTGAAAACTTTTGCTGAGAAGATTAAGTGGGAGCAAGTTTACGAACCAATTGAAGAAAAAGGAAACTTAAAAGCAAATGCACAGGAAGAATTAATTAAGCTGGCAAATGCAATGGCTGATAGGCTTTTGGAAATACCTGAAGCAGAGAAAATATAAGATTATAAAATAAATTGAACGGGTGACTCAAAGTTCACCTGTTCAATAAAAGATATTCTGAAGCTACTCTTTTTGAGTGGCTTTTTTTATTTTTACTTGGCTGAAATCTGCTGGTTTGTACAAGTCAAAATGAATTTTAGCCTACTTATTTCTTATGACCTTGAAAGTGCTCCATTGTATTGTAAACACCCAGCACTTTACCAACCAACCAATCGAAAACCCGAATAGGCAATAGTCCTTGTGAAAAGCGTACAAAATGCATACTCCACGGCATGCTTAAAATTATACGGTTTTGTTCAATGGCACGAATAATTTTACGAGCTACTTTTTCTGGTTTTAGAATTGGCACACGCGATTTAATTCCATCAAACATTCCTGTATTAATATAATAAGGAGTTACGGTGGTTATACCAATAGCCAATTTTTGTTGGTGTATTTCCAAACGCAAACTGTCCGACCATCCAATTACTGCCCATTTGCTAGAAGCATAAACCGACATTTTTGGGTTTGAAATCAATCCGGCCGAAGAAGCAATATTGCAAATGTGTCCTGAATTCTGTTTCATCATACCCGATAAAAATTGCTTGGTAATAAGCATGGGTGCATTGGCATTAATATCCATGGTGTTAGTAATTTCGTGCTCCGAATGCTCACTAAAATACTTGCCAACCACAATTCCAGCATTATTAATAAGAATATCAACTACACCCACTTCACCTTTTACCTTTTGGCCTGCAGCTTTAATTTGCTCAATATCCGATATGTCAACCTTATACCAATTTACTTTCCCAATTTCCGAAAGTTCATCAACTGTAGTTTGTGTTTTTGCTTCATCAATGTCCCATATAACCAAGCGGGCACCCTTTTGAAGTACTAGTTTCCCCATTATTTTACCAATACCAGAGGCTCCACCGGTAATGAGTACTAACTTATTATTTATAGTTGTCATAAACGACTGTCATTTGCGTTGAACGACTAAGATACAAAACCATTAATATATTCGCTAAAACTTGGGTTAGTCGTAATCGATTATTTCCTGGTGAAATTGTCAAGGGTTTTAATAATGTTGGCACAGCCCATGTTTAATGATAAACATAGACGATAATTGGGCGGGCATATAGCTCACTTCATACTCACAATTTACCTTGTTTTTAACACTTTAATTGTATTGTTTTCAATTCTCACCAAATAAACACCCTCAGAAAAGTGGCTCAAATCAATTGAGTTATTACCGAAACTAACAACTCCATCCATTATTTTTTCACCCAACGAAGAAAATATTTCAAACCGTGTTGGTTCTGAAAAATCACCATTTAAATGGACAATTCCCTGAGTTGGATTTGGATAAATGGAAATTGGATTTTCTTCTTTTATTGGGGTAATGCCTGTAATCTTGTCGATTTTATAAAATTCAAATTCTGCGCGTTCAGGTGATAATTTAAGCGCTTCATTATTTGAAGCACGAATATAAAATTTGGTATTTTCACTATTTACAATTGCTGCTGTATATGTTCCGTTGGCTGCAACAACATCACCGTTTATTCCATCGTCATTCATTTCGAATGATTTGAATTTAGAATTGTAAATATTTGTACTTACCATTAATTCAACCGTTTCTGCATCTGAAACGTTGGTAGTAATATGGTATGAATTATTGCTTGCCTTTACATCAACTTCATAAATAACTGGGGCGACTTTAATAAGTTCCGGGTGTTGACTCAGAAATTCCTTCCTTTTGTTGATGGTTGACATTAGCCCGGCAAACGAATAGCCCGGAATAGAATGGTCGGTGTATACGTTTTGTTTATAAAGGTTCATGTCCCACAAGTTATGAGGATCCGATTCTACTGCTTCATAAGCCAAGGCTTGGAGTTGATTTACAAAAGACATAATCTGACTTGTGTCCAGACTTTCTTCCATAATGGTTCTCAGGTGAGCTGTGTAAATCCTCCCATATTTCGAATCAGGATTGGCTGTAAGTGCTGATACTAACGGGTACTGCCATGATTTGGCTCCTTTGTAAGGATCGTACTGATAAGCGTCATTGGGATTATCAAAATCACCAAGCATGGCATTAATAAAACTCTCCGATACATCCCAGGGGATCATCTGAAATAGGCCATCTTCGGTTTGGTACATGTAATAGTTTCGTTGATCGATACCATTGTAAGTATCGAAATTTAAAATGGCCTGATTTACTGCAAAAGTCCAAAGAATACGGTCGACATTTAATACCGAATCAATTTTGTCGGGCTCATTATTTAATACATCTATCATACGAATTAGCTCTTTCCACCCATAATCCGATTTTAATTCATAGTGATTGTAATATTTTGTTGAGTCGTTTCCTAATGAAAGTAAATCGGAATTGCCTGATGGACCTTGCACACCATATTGCTGAATTGGGTCGCATTTAAAAAATACTCCATCCTTTTCATTAAAGTGTTTCATTAAAAACGTTTTGTCCACCGATTCAGTATTTAGATATAATCCAAGGTATTCTCCTTGTACATTTACGCGTATAAAATTGGCTTCGGGAGAAGGTAAATAGCGTTGGTAAATACGGTAGCCCAAAATTTCTTTTACAAAAGTTGCATCGAACATGGAATTGGCCAATTTCAATTTTTTGTAGCCCATTAACTTTTGACCGGAAATGTGGTCATTAAGATCTAAATTCCATGGGAGTTTTGGAATACCGTTATCGTTGGTAATGTAAAAAGTCGAGTTGCCTTTATATCTTATTGCAACGCTATCTAGTATCTCATTTCCAAGTTCAATTTTTGCAGGTAACCTGTTGCCATTATTAGCAAACCAATTATCAACCAATATTTCATGGTAATTCTCATTGTAAAAATTAATTGAAAGTGTTCTCAGCGAATCAATGTCGTACATTCCTGCCGGTTCTTCATATCTTTCTTGAGCATTGTATTTAATAAGCGTTTGATTGAAGCCAGTAAATGGTAAAACAAGAATAACAATTAGAAAAAGGTAGTTTCTTTTCATTGGTTTTCGGTTGGTATTTAAGTGATGAGTTAGGTGTAGAAACAAGAAATAAAAACCGAAGCTCACGTAACTTTTTGTAAGTAACAAGAATAGTTAAAAACTTAATAGGAACAATAGCTTTTTCATCGTTGTTTGTTGTTTTGTTCTTGGACGTAATTATTGCAGGATCCTCATTTATTCTTTGCCGGATTTCTTTAATTCTACTCATATTCTTGCTACTTTTAATCCTCATTTAACAAAAAATAAAATACATGAACTTATCGAGAAGAAAATTTCTATATAAATCAACTGCTGGTGCGGCGGCATTAGCAACTATTCCTAGCATTGTGTCAGCAAGTATTCCTTCAGCTGCAAATAAAAAATCGATTTTCGAAAAAGGCGATACTGTCCTTTTTCAGGGTGATTCGATTACCGATGCCGGACGCGACAAAAAGAAAGAAGTAGCCAACAATGCTGGGTCTTTTGGTAAAGGTTATGCCTTTTTGGCGGCTTCAAATATTTTAAATTCTTATCCGGAAAAACAACTTACAATTTATAACCGTGGAATTAGTGGAAATAAAGTTTATCAACTTAATGACCGTTGGGGAAAAGATTGTTTGGAGTTAAAACCCGATGTGCTGAGCATATTAATTGGAGTGAACGATTATTGGCACAAACGAAATGGTAAATATGATGGTACAGTTGAAGTTTATGAGAATGATTATCGTGAGCTTTTAAAACGTACACAAAAGGAATTGCCGGGAGTACAATTGGTGCTTTGCGAGCCATTTTACGTTTTAGAAACCAAAGCCGTTGATGAAACATGGGTAAAACCCATGAAAGAGTATCAAGCAGCAGCTAAACGAATTTCGGATGATTTTAATACCATTTGGGTTCCATTTCAAAAGGTATTTGATGAAGCAGTAAAACATGCTCCCGGAAAATATTGGGCGGGTGATGGTGTACATCCATCAATGCCAGGTGCGCAACTTATGGCCGAAGCTTGGTTGAAAGCAGTGGAGTAGATTAGGTAATTCCTTTATTATATACTCAAACCAAATAGCTTTTTGGTTTTTATGCTTGTTCTTTTTACCCACAACGTCATTAAAAAACATTGTAGTAACCTGTTACAACGCAGTTTTTTGCTTTGTTGTGAATAAAATTTACTACGCCTAATTTCCCGAAAACCTATCTGAATTGAGTATGGATAGAAATCCGTTTGGTATGAATAAAATACTGAACGGGTTTTTATATTTGATTTAGAGCAGTGGTTTTAAAATTGCTTTTCGATAAAGTAAGGTTTGAACCACTCCCCTCGAAAACATAAATAATAACATCCCTAACCAAAGTGCATGATTTCCCAGAGTAGGACTTAGGAAATAATAAACCGGTGCGAAAACAGCAAAGGCTGAAATAAGTAGCGTGTTCCGCATTGCTTTTGATGCCGTTGCACCAATGTAAACACCATCCCAGATAAACGAGCCAAAACTTGCCAGCGGAACTAAAATTACCCACACCAAAAATGGTTGTGCGCTTGTAATTACTTCTACTTGTGTGGTAAGTAGATTCAGTATTAAATTAACGCCTGGTAAGTAAATAATTGTAAATGCCAGTGCCAATCCAATCCCCCAGTAAAATAAGAGCTTAATTACTCTTTTTAGTTCTGGTATTTGTTTTGCTCCAATAAACTTACCAACCAGAGCTTCGCCTGCAAATGCAAAACCATCGATAAAAAAT
>JAUVDE010000184.1 GCA_030595485.1 Draconibacterium sp. | reverse complement strand
CTTTGAAATAACCATTTTCTCTGTTCTTGTATATCTGAATATTTAAAGGCCCCCCAATGTGGGCAATGCGTTTTCGGCCTTGGTCGATTAAATGCTGCGTAGCCTTATAGGCTGCACCAAAATCATCAACAACAATTTTATTCGCATCAATATCATCAACAATACGATCGAAAAAAACAAGTGGAATATTTCTATCAGAGAAAAGTCGAAGATGATCGGTAGTTTTGGTTTCCATACCAATGGAAAGGATTAAACCATCAACCCTATTGGCATATAAAGTGTGGGCAATTTTGTTTTCTTTTTCAAAATTATCGTTCGATTGCGAAATGGTAACCGCAAAACCTTGTCGATAAGCTACATCTTCGATTCCGCTTATTACAGCTGAGAAAAAATGACGATTAATTAAAGGAACAATAACACCAATAGTATTCGTTCGTTTTGTTCGAAAGTTGGCAGCCATAACATTAGGACGGTACCCCATCGCTTCAGCAGTTTCCTTAATTTTTTTCCGGGTCAATTCGCTAATGAGAGGATTATCATTTAAAGCTCTGGAAACAGTAGACGCAGCAAGATTTAGTTTCTTTGCAATGTCATGAATAGTCGTCTCCGGTTTCTGTGGCATAGTTTATAATTTGCAGGCTAAGTTAATAATATTTCTAAATTCATGCAATCGATTGCAATTTTAATTTTTCTTTGTACATTTGCTTCACTAAACCAATTGAATATAATTTGAATGAGACATAAGATTTTTCTTTTAGGACTACTAGTGAGTATGTTATCGTGTAGCAACAAAATCGAAAAGAAAGTGGATACTACTTTGTTACAGGATTTGGATGCACAACTTACTTTTTTTGCCGATAAAACAAGTAATCCTACAGAAGTAGCACGCAGTTTCGAAAATGGGAAATACCGAATGGCATCAATTAAAGATTGGACATGTGGCTTCCCTTCAGGTACCATGTGGTATATGTACGAACTTACTGGTGACGAGAAGTGGAGAACAAATGCAGCTGATAATACTTTAAAATTGGACGGGTTGCAATATCGAACAAATTCGCACGATTTAGGTTTTATGGCATTTTGCAGTTTTGGAAATGCTTACCGTTTAACCGGAGACGAAAAATATAAAGAAGTTGTGCTTCAGGCTTCAGAATCGCTAATTACACGTTTTGACGAAAAGGTTGGTTGCATCCGTTCGTGGGATCACGGCGACTGGGATTTTCCTGTAATTATTGATAATATGATGAATCTTGAAATGTTGTTTTGGGCATCGAAGGTAACCGGAGATCAAAAATATAAAAAGATTTGTATCAGTCATGCCGATGTAACCATGGAAAATCACTTTCGGGATGATATGAGCTCATGGCATGTTGTTGGATATAATCCAGAAAATGGTTCGGTTGAGGTAAAACAAACGCATCAAGGATTAAAAGACGATTCGGCATGGGGTAGAGGACAAGCTTGGGGGCTTTATGGCTACACCGTTATGTTTCGCGAAACAGGCGATATAAAGTATCTTGACCTCGCATCAAAAATTGCCGAATTTATGTTGCCGAATTTACCTAAAGATAAAGTGAGTTATTGGGATTATAACGATCCTAAGATTCCTGATACCTATCGCGATGTATCGGCTGCAGCAATTACGGCATCAGCTTTATTCGAGCTTCAATCGTATAACGTGGACAACAAAAAAGTGTATCTGAAAACTGCAAATGAAATTCTGGCATCATTAAACTCAGATAAATACCGTGCAAAACAAGGTGAAAATGGAGGATTTTTATTGATGCACAGCGTAGGCAATATGCCTAAGGATTCGGAGGTAGATGTACCTATTAATTATGCTGATTATTACTATTTAGAGGCATTGAAAAGACAAAGAAAACTATTAAAATAAAATATTATGGCAACAATTTACGAGGAAAGGTACGCATACCATCCCGAGGATTTTAAATCGTACGGAACAGAAAGAATACGAAAAGAGTTTTTAGTAGAAAAGTTGATGGAAGAAGACAATGTGCGCTTGGTTTATTCATCGATTGAACGTTACATTGTTGGTGGTGCCGTTCCAGTTAAAGAGGCATTACTTTTAGAAACAATCGACCCTTTAAAAGCTGAATACTTTTGCGAACGACGCGAAGTAGGCGTTATGAATGTTGGTGGAACCGGATGTGTTGTTGTTGATGGAACAGAATACCCAATGAATTACAAAGATGCTCTGTACATTGGACGTGGAAGCAAAGAAGTTCTTTTTAAATCAGACGATGCGGCTAATCCTGCGCGTTTTTATTTAAACTCGGCACCTGCACATAAAGAATATCCAACAAAACATGTTACCATGGGCGATGCAAATGTATTGCATATGGGTGCATTAGAAACTTCAAATGAGCGTAATATTAACCAGTTAATGATTAACGGAGTTGTTGAAACCTGTCAATTACAAATGGGAATGACCGAGCTGAAACCAGGTAGTGTATGGAATACTATGCCTCCACATCAGCACAATCGCAGAAACGAAGTATATTTTTACTTTGAAGTACCCGAAGGTCAGGCCATTTGCCATTTTATGGGACAACCTCAGGAAACCCGTCATATTTGGGCACACAATGAGCAAGCTGTTATCTCTCCGGAATGGTCGATTCATTCGGCTGCAGGAACATCAAACTATGTTTTCATTTGGGGAATGGCTGGCGAAAACCTTGATTATACTGACATGGATATAATTCAGCCACAAGAATTAAGGTAAATACAACAATCAATAAAAACATAATAAAAATGGTACAAGACTTATTTAACCTAAAAGGTAAAGTTGCCTTGGTAACTGGAGGAACGCACGGAATTGGTATGGCTTGCGGTAAAGCATTGGCAAAAGCAGGTGCTAAACTTTGCGTGAACGATATTAACGAGGAAAAATTGGCTGAAGCCAAAGAAGAATACGCAAAAGACGGAATTGACGTTTACACTATAAAATTCAACGTTTGCAGCGAAGAAGAAGTAGACAAAGGCATTTCGCAAATTGAAGCGGAAGTTGGCCCGGTTGATATTTTGGTAAACAACGCCGGAATTATCAAACGTATTCCAATTTTAGACATGACTATTGCTGAATACGAACAAGTAATTGATGTTGATTTGGTTGCTCCACTGATTATGGCCAAACGTATTGCTCCGGGTATGATTGAGCGCCGCACTGGTAAAATTATTAATATGTGTTCGATGATGAGTGTTTACGGTCGTCAGAATGTATCGGCTTACGCGTCGGCAAAAGGTGGTTTAAAACTACTTACTGCAAATATGTGTTGCGAGTGGGCTAAATTCAATGTACAAATTAACGGAATAGGACCAGGCTATATAGCAACAGCACAGACTGCACCAATTCGCGAAGATGGTCACCCGTTTAACGATTTGGTAATGACTCGTACACCAGCTAACCGTTGGGGCGAGCCAGAAGACGTGGGTAACGCTTGTTTATTCCTTTCATCAAAAGCTGCCAACTTTGTAAACGGCCAGGTACTTTATGTTGATGGCGGTATTTTAGCTAACTTCGGTTACGTTAAAGGCGAAAACGACATCTAATAATATTTCAAAAAATCTTTCTTGTTTTCCTACAAGAAGGATTTTTTTCTTTAATCTAAACTTTTTTTTCGATGAAAAATCTCATTCTTTCCCTTACAGCCTTTCTTTTTATTTTAACGGCTTGTCAACACCAAGCCATTATTTCGTTTAAAAACGAAATGGAGGTTGAACGCCCCGATGAAGTTATAGTTTTAACTCGCGCCGAAGTGGAGAAAAAACTAGCTATTCCTGATGGACAGCTACCCATTTTTAAGTTCAGCGGAAAAACAATTCCGAGCCAAATTGATGATTTAGACGGAGATGGAAATTGGGATGAAGTAGTATTGGTATTTGATTTTAACGCCAACGAATACATTGAAGCTGAAATTGAATCAGTTGCCAAAAGTGCTTATCCTGAATTTGAGAAACGCACCAATCTTCGTTTAGGGATTAAACAAGACGATGGCTCTTACAAAGAGGTGGACAATTACAAAGCAGTTCCGCACACCGAAGAATTTAAAATTATTTCGCAAGGTGAAGGAGTAACCTGGGAAAATGACAAAATCGGTTTCAGGGTATATTTCGATTGCCGAAATGTAAAAGATTTATTTGCAAAAAGATTGCCTCGAATGATTGCTGATGACGTACATACGCCTGGATTTGGTAGTTACCACGACTTGGCCGATTGGGGAATGGATGTGCTACATTGCGGAAGTTCGTTGGGTGCCGGTGGAGTTGCCATCATGAAAAATGATTCTCTGATTCGTTTAGGTTCAACTGATGTTCATGAATATCAAAAAATTACAGAAGGACCATTTCGTTCGATTTTTGAGTTGCGTTATTCCGGTTGGGATGTTGACGGTGAACAAATGGAAGCCATTGAACGCGTAACAATTTACCCAGGCAAATATTGGTTCGAATCGGATGTAACCATAAAAGGATGTTCGGCAGATAACCAAATTGTAACGGGTATTGTAACCAGTCATTTAAAAGAGGAACCTTTTGCGTTTGAAGCTGCCGATTTTCAATGTATTGGAACTCACGGAATTCAATCGCTAAACAAAGATGAATTAGGAATGGCTGTGATTGTTCCGAAGGCTGAAGCCGGGAAAATTGGAAGAACTACAAATACCAATTACTTCAAAAAAGGATTTGTAACAGTAAAGAAAAAAAGTTTTAGTAACATCATTTCGGAGACTTATTATATTGGACAGAAATGCCAAAATCAAACACCGGCAAAACATTATTTCTTTTCGGTTTGGGGTTTAGATAAAGACCAATGGAAAACGGAGGACGGGTTTAAAAAATATATTGGAGAGGAAGCTGAAAAGTTATCATCACCAATAAAAAAGATGTAACTACCCATATGTTCAAATAGACTTTATCAAATTGGTTTTCAGAACAATATAAAGTTCACGCAAAGTTCGCAAAGGTTATCGCAAAGGCTTATTCTAAATACTCTGCGTTCTTAGCGTTTCTTTAGTTTTGCGTTCTTGGCGTGAAGCCTTCATTAATGAAATGCTGTTAACCAGAAGTATAAACTACCTGAATAGTTACAAAACGATTTAGAATATATTTCCCATACTGAAAGAGAGGTGCAATTGTGCCTCTCTTTTTTTTGTATTATTTCGAAAAAGACTGCCCAGCCACCCAACCGGTAGAATAAGCGATTTGTAGATTATAACCTCCGGTTTCGGCATCCAAGTCGATAATTTCGCCAGCAAAATGTAAACCCGAAACAATTTTCGACTCCATGGTTTTTGGCCGTATTTCGTTGGTAATAATACCGCCTGCGGTAATTATAGCTTCCTTAAACGAGCGGTTATGCGAAACCTCAAAACGCATATTTTTCATCATATGCCGTATTTGTTTACGCTCCTTACCCGAAACCTGATGACATTCTTTTTCGCCATCCAAACCAAGTTCTTCAATAAAAACAGGAATCATTGAAGCCGGCAACCAATTTCTAAAAATATTTATGAGGTGTTTTTTGCCGTGTTCATTTAAATCGCGCTGAAGTCGTTTGTCTAATTTAGCTTCATCGAGTGCAGGTTTTAAATCAACCGTAACTTCAACTTTCTGCTGAGCCTGCAATGCTTTTACCATTATTCGACTAAGCGTTAAAACAATTGGACCCGACAAACCAAAATGCGTAAAAATCATCTCACCAAATGCTTCGCCTGCCTTTTTGCCATTAATCCAAACAACTGCATTTACATTTTTTAAATTTAAACCTTGCAAGGTTTGTGCAACACTGCCTTTTGTTTCCACCGGAACCAATGCCGGAATAGGCTTTTCAATTTTATGCCCTACTTGTCGAGCCAATTCGTAACCATCGCCAGTTGAACCAGTTGCAGGGTACGATTTTCCTCCGGTAGCCAAAATAACTTTTGCGGCTAAAAATTCCTCGCCATTTGCACGAACTCCAGTTACCACACCCTCATCAACCAGTATTTTTTCAACACGGAAGCCACATTGAATTTCAACCTTTAAATTGTTCATCCATTTCAGCAAAGCATCCAATATATCTTTTGACTTTTGGCTAGTTGGGAAATATCGCCCACCACGTTCTAATGTAACATCAACATTGTAACGGTTTAGTAATTCTAAAATATCTTCTGAAAAATATTGCGAGAAAGCATTTTTAAGAAATCGCCCGTTTGGAAAAACATGGGTAATAAAATCGTTGATGGGAGCACTGTTACTTACATTACAACGACCTTTTCCGGTTATCAAAAGCTTTCGTCCTTCGGTACGCATCTTCTCCAAAATCAAAACTTTTGCTCCCAGTTCGGCAGCGCGTCCGGCTGCCAATAATCCGGCAGGACCAGCACCCACAACAATTACATCGAATTTATTCATTGGCGGCAAAGGTAATGGAATTCAACTAAAATAACGGCTTCCTAAAAACATCATCTGCTTACGAAATTGAATGAATTATTTGCCAGCAATTTCGGTTCGGAACAATAGAATAAATTACTCAATCCGAGTACTCAAAAAATTTCAGTTTCTGCCTTTCCGTGCTGAATATCTTAATCAAAGTGTAATATTTTCGCTTTCACCCTTCCATTTTCCAAAAACAAACCACCTAGCAATCTTTTTTTAATCATATTTGAACTTTAATTGTTAGTATTAGCAAAATAGCAAGAATGGTTCAAGAACATACAGATATTACCAATTGGCTCCCCACCTCGAAAAAAGAAGTGGAACAGCATGGTTGGGACGACATTGATGTTATACTTTTCACGGGCGATGCATATATCGATCATCCAT
>JAUVDE010000362.1 GCA_030595485.1 Draconibacterium sp. | reverse complement strand
AGTTATAAAGTTGGAAAAAAAGAGTTTCAGATATTGTATGCCAACGATAGCCTTAAGTTCGCCATTCATCCCATAATAGCGCATCTTGAAATAGAAACAGATGATGTGTTTGAGGAGAAAATTGAGTGTATAGAACAAGATGGAATTTTGATTTTAAAACACAACAACAACAAACTTATTGAAGCTTTTCCAAAAGCTAACATCGAATATTTTACCGGTGCAGTAAAGCAGCTTCTAATTAGCTTGATTCATAATAAAGATTACTATTACTGGATGGCCATGCTTCATGCTTCTGGAATTACCCATAATCATAAAGCCATTCTTTTTTCGGCAGCTTCGGGTAGTGGGAAAAGCACAATTTCAGCACTTTTAAAAGCACATGGTTACGGTTATATTGCCGATGATTTTATTGCAGCTGATAGGAATGGAAATGCCTTTGCCTTTCCCGATGCCATTTCTGTTAAACAAGGTTCATTTAAAACGCTTTCAGATTATTACCCAGGTTTAAACGAAACCCAAGAGCAAAAAACGTTTATTGGAAAAACGGTCAGGTATCTTCCGGTGGTGAATACTGTTCAGGATGGAGTAAAAGTAAAAGCTTTTGTGTTTGTTAATTATTCAGAAACCGAAGCCTTTGTTTTTGAAAGTGTAGATAAAAAAATGGCATTGCAGCTTTTGTTAAAAGAAACCTGGGTAAATCCGCAAGCCGAATTGGTGTTGGCTTTTTTCGACTGGATTGAAAACACTGATTTTTACCGTCTTCAGTATTCCAATGTGCAAGATGCCGAAAGAGTCGTTAAGCAGATTTTGAATGACTAATTAGTGAAAAATGGAAATTGCCTGTTTCTCAATATCTAGGCATCATTTTAATAAGTTCCCCATCGTTTGTTAGTAAGTGTCCCATTAGGTTTGCTGTTAAGCACGAATGAACGGGAATAATCTCCACTAAATCTCCAACTTTTATTTGTTTGAAATTTGCTGGTGTTACTTTTAAAGTACCATGTTCTTGCGAAAGTTTCGAAAGGTAATTGTTTGTGTCGAGTAGTAATCTTTTATCATCCTTCTGGATAGCTATCCGACCATAAAGATGTTTACCATCGGTATTTAAAACTGTGTCTTTCGAAAAATGTACCGCACCACCATGAATTATAATTTCATTTCGCGAAACGTGTTTTGCAAGCACAGGGCAAACCATTTTAACAGCAATGTCTTCTATCTCGCAAACACCAAGGCTGTGTTGCATTAAATCGTAAAATACAAAGTTGCCGGGGCGTAATTCATCAACACCATCGAAGTTCCCACAAATGCTTGCGGAAGGCGTGTCACCTAAACTTATTTCAACCTGAGGGTAATTTATCTTGTAGCGGGCTTTTAACTTTTTTAGTTTCAAAAGCGCATCGAAATGGCTACTGAATATTTCGTTGGTTGACTTCGCATAGTAGGTATGCCCGGTGTGGCTTAAAAATCCTTTGAATTTTATTTTTTTGTTTGCGGATAATATATCGAGAATGGAATCGATTGTGCTGGTTCTTGATGAAGGAATACCGGTTCGATGGTAGCCAGTATCAATTTTAATATATACTCCCAATTGTTGCGAGCCTTTTTCAGCAAGTACTGAAGCAGTTTCTTTGTTTTCCACCAGAACATTTAGCTTTATTGTGGCAGCTAATCTGTTTATATGTTCCATTTCGAGTATGTTCAACGAAATGGCAATCGTGATATCGGCCCAACCGTTGGCTGCAAAGTATTCAGCCATTTGAACAGATGAAACGGTAATGGCATCCACTCCAAAAAGTTTAAACCATTCGCCAATTTTTGCCGATTGATGGGTTTTAAAATGCGGACGGAAGTGCAGTTTGTATTTTGCTGCTTTTTCCGTCATTCGTCCAATGTTTCGTAAGCAAATTTCTTTGTCTACAACCAGTGTAGGTCTTGTAATTTCAATCATTTCAAATTAATGTAACGTTTTTAACTTCTTTGTTAAAGCGTTTCGGGTGGTCATTAATTTTTGGGAGATTCCAACTTTGTATATATGGGGGCTAATAAAACGTTTGTGTTCTTCTGGCAAGTGGGCTGCGCGTGTTTGTAGGTAATTATGTATTCCCTTTGGTGTTTGTTTCTTTAATGTGATTTTGCCTCTCGCCACAACTTTGTTAAACAATAATTCGTGTTTTAAGCCTGTAAGTATAGTGTTTTTTTCTGGGTAAACACGATGATAAATGGTGTTGACTTCATCCGGATTCTCATCTTTTAGTAATATTCCGTCGCGATAAAATTTATTGTCCTCGTCGAAATAGCGAACCAGTTGTTTGGCTCCTGGAAGCGTTACCTTTTCAATGTTTTCAGAAAATTTCATTTTAGGCTCACCATCTATTTCACAAAGTTTATAAACTCCGCCAAGTGCAGCATCTTCTTTTCCTGTAATCAATTCAGTACCGATTCCAAAACCATCAATGTCTGCATTTTGGTCGCGCAGCAGGGTTTTTATTACAAATTCATTTAACTGGTTCGATGCAATTATTTGGACATAATCCAAGCCTGATTTATTTAACATCCGGCGGGCTTTTTTACTTAGGTAGGCCAAGTCTCCACTATCCAAACGTATGGCATTTAAGCGATGACCTTTAGCTTCCATTTCTTTGGCAACTGCAATGGCATTGGGAATACCCGATTCCAGTGTATTGTAAGTATCAACCAATAAAGTTGTATTGTTGGGATGAACTTCCGCAAAAGCACGAAAGGCTTCCAGTTCACCATCGAAACTTTGAATCCAACTATGTGCCATTGTTCCCGAAACCGGTATATTGAAAATCTTTCCGGCAAGTACGTTTGAAGTGGAGCTTGCACCGCCAATGGCAGCTGCACGACTGCCGTGCAATGACCCAAAACCCTGGGCACGCCGTAAGCCAAAATCGGCAAATAGTTTCTTTCCTGAAATTAATTTTATACGATAAGCTTTGGTGGCAATTAGGGTTTCAAAATTTAGGATATTTAGCAGGAGGCTTTCAATAAGTTGACACTCGATAATGTTACCGTGCACGGTTAAAAGTGGCTCATTCGGAAACACAATTTCGCCTTCTTTTACACTCGATATATCACCAGTGAAAGAAAAATCCTTCAGATAATCCAGAAATTCCGGTTTTAATCCTTGTTCTTTTAAGAACTCAATATCGGAGGAACTATAAGTAAAATTAGAAAGTAATTCAAGAAAATCTTCTAGGCCTGCAAAAACAGCAAAACCTCCTTTGTATGGATTATTTCGAAAATAATAATCGAAGGAAACTTGTTGATCTTTTTTTCCACAGCAAAAATAACCCTGAGCCATAGTTAGCTCATAAAAGTCGGTGTAGAGTCCGAGATTCTCCTTATTATATTGCATAATCGATTTGTCCCAATTGAGAAGCAATAAATATAGTTAACAATTATGTTTTATTATATTTCGTATTCAATTATTTTGAATAGAACACAGGTACATACAACAAAACAGCCCATTCTTTCAAAGAATGAGCTGTTTTGTTTTGTATAGTTACTTATTACTCCTGTTCTAAAATAATCGTTTGGTCACGATTTGGACCAACTGACGCAATTGAAATAGGAATTTCCATTTCATCTTCAATAAAACTAATGTAGCTGTTAAGTTCTTCTGGGAATGCGTTTTGGTCTCTAATTCCGGTAAGATCAGTTTTCCAACCTGGTAATTCAACATAAACAGGTTTTACATCGTCGTTTAATTCAAATGGAAAATGCTCTATCACTTCGCCATCAATTTCGTAACCAACGCAAATCTTAATGGTATCGAAATCATCCAA
>JAUVDE010000383.1 GCA_030595485.1 Draconibacterium sp. | reverse complement strand
CCATCGGGTTTGTTGGAATATTGCGTTTCAATAATTTGGCGTGTATATTTTTGTCCTTTCCAGGGCTTATCAACAAAATTATATAGAAATGGAACATGATGACTTGGTTCGTTACCATGTGCATATTGTCCAATCATTCCGGTACTAAAAATTGGTAAATTATCATCGGCTGAGGGATAGTAGGTAAACATGCTGTCTAGTAATTCTTCAAAACGTTTGCGTCCCATATCATCACGAAATCCTTCAATATTATGCTGTGCACCAAATAAATAATGCCATGCATTACTTTCGCAGTAAAAGTTGGAGTATTCTTTCGAAACAAAAGGTTCGTGGAATTTGCCGGCTTCATCTTTTGGGCGGAAGAAATTAGTTTTTTTATCGTAAATGTTTTTCCAGTTATTGGCTCGTCCCGAAAATAGTTTGTAGTCTTCCGTTTTGTTCAAAGCCTTGGCGAATTCAGCAATACACCAATCATCGTATGCATACTCTAAGGTTTTCGAAACCGACCAGTTTTCACCCTCTTCGTTTAAAGGAACATAACCATATTCGCGGTAAGCTTGCATCTCTTCCTTTTTATCCATCCCTGAGGCTTTACAAGCTTCAAAAGCCTTTTCTGCATCCATCGGAATTCCTTTAAAGTAGGCATCAACAATAACCGGAACAGCGTGGTAACCAATCATCATATTGGTTTCGTTTCCGGCCAGTGACCAAACAGGTAATAAACCTGTTTCATTGTAATGTGCCAGCATCGATTTTACCATGTTCTCCACTTCATCAGGGCAAATTAAAGTGTAAAGTGGATGTGCAGCCCGGTACGTATCCCACAACGAAAAAGTATCGTAACGTTTGTATCCCTCAGCTTTTTGAAGTTTCTGGTCGGCCCCTTTATAATCACCATTCTGGTCGCTCAATAAACTTGGCGTTAAAAAAAGGTGGTACAAATTGGTGTAAAATACTTCTTTCTGATATTCCGATCCTTCAACTTCAATGGCCGAAAGTGTTTTTTCCCAAATCTCGTCAGCTTGTTGTCGCACAGCATCAAAATCCCAATGGTTGATTTCAGTATTTAGATTCTCGCGAGCACCTTCAACGGATGCTGAAGACAAGGCAACTTTTACTAAAATCTCTTCATTTTCTTTTGTGTTAAATAGGGCTTCGAAGCGCGTTTTTTTACTGTTTACTTCCTGTGCATCCGACAATTCATTTTCAACAAAAAGCTTAGATGAATCAAATGGTAAGGAAAACTCAGCAACAAAATAAACATGCTGAACACGTGCCCAACCTTTCGATTTTCGAACACCAGAAATAGTATGATTGTTTTCAATTTTAATAGATGTTTCTGTTGGGGAATCCCAGTTTAAAGCATAGCCTAAATCAAGAATAATTTTACTTTGCTCATCTTCGGGAAAAGAATAACGGTGCATTCCAACACGTTCTGTGGTAGTTAGTTCAGCTTTAATGCCCGAGCTTTCTAATAGAACTTTATAATAACCCGGCGAAGCTTCCTCTGTTTTATGACTAAGCTTTGAATAGGGGCGATAATCATTTTGATTCGGCCATAAATCATCAGTAAATCGAGAGTTTGTTGGGAAAAGCAAAAGGTCGTACATATCTCCGGCACCGGTTCCACTTAGGTGTGTGTGGCTAAATCCGGCAATGGTTGAGTCGGGCCAATAGTAACCTGCAATTCTATCCCAGCCCGGTAATCCATTGTCTGGACTTAATTGCACCATTCCAAAAGGAACAACTGCGCCGGGGTAAGTATTTCCCGGGCCATCGCATCCAACAAAAGTGTTAACGTATTGTGTTAATTTTTCCGTTTCTTTTTCCTGATCTTTTTGCATTTGGCACGAGAGCAGAAATATTGTTAAAAGTAGTATTGTTAGTTGCTTCATATTCTTAGATTCATAGACTACTAGATTCAATTGTACTTTCAAAATATCTGAAAATCCAGTAATCTAAACATTCTTAATGCTTTATCTCCAAAACTCCACCTTTTACCAAATCAGCGTGATTGATAAAGAATGATTTCTGAGTTTTTCCGTTCATTTTTATTGACTTTATTTTATCTCCGGAACCGGTGTTTTTTATAATTATCTCAGAACCCGGATAAAAGTTAGGGTCGAGTTTTATGCGAACTTCATCAAAAACTGGTGTTGTAACAGCGTAATTCATGTCACCCGGAAGTACAGGGTAAATACCCATCATGGAATAAACAATCCATGTTGACATGGTGCCGGTGTCATCATTCCCGGGAAGACCACCCGGTTCGTTTTTAAAGTAGGTCGTCATTAATCGGCTTAACTCTTTTTGTGTACGCCATTCTTCGCCTTTTACATAGTTAAACAACCACGGATAATGAATGTCGGGTTCGTTGCCCATATCAAAATGACCATCGTCGAAAATAGCTTGCAATTTTTTAGTGAACTGCTTTTTGCCACCATTTAATGCAATCATTCCTTCCATGTCGTGGTGGGTGGCAAATGTGTATTGGTAGGCATTCCCCTCGTGAAATCCAGGACTTGGCTCAAAGTTTTCACCTTGGCGTGGATTAAATTCAGGCAAAAAAGTATCGTCTTTTAACTTCGGGCGAATGATTTCAAAATCGGAGCAGAAATAGTTTTTATAACCTTGCGATTGTTTCAGAAAGCGTTCGTAATCTTCAGTTTTACCCAGTTCTTTTGCAATTTGTGCAAGGTTCCAATCAGCAATGTAATATTCCAAAGCATGCGAAACCGAATTGTCATACTTACTCATTAATGGAACATATCCGTGCGAAATATAATGGTCGATGTCGGGGCGAAGTTTATTCTCGGAGCCTTTGGTAGTTGCCGATTTATACATTCCCTCATAGGCTTTTTCAATATCGAAATCACGAATGCCACGTAACCAGGTATCAACAATTACAGGAATAGCAGGGTCGCCTTCCATAACATTAGTTTCGGTGCTGTTTAATTCCCACTTGGGTAACCAGCCACTTTCGTCGTACATCTCAATCATCGATTGCACAACATTTAATTGCTGCTGCGGAAATGCCAAACTTAAAAATGGATGCATGTTTCGGTAAGTATCCCACAGCGAAAATACGGTGTAACGATCGCCGTTGGGATGAACCAGAGTTTCGAAGGATTCCATGGCCGGGTATTCACCATTTACATCGCTTAAAATGTTTGGATGAATTTGAATGTGATAAAGTCCGGTGTAAAAAATAGCTTTTTGATCATCTGTTCCACCTTTTACAGTTATCGTCGAAAGTGCCTCATTCCATTTTTCTTCAGCCTTTTTACGGGTAGTTTCAAAATCAAAATTGTTTGATTCGTGATTTAAATTCAAACGTGCATTTTCAATACTCACATACGAAACGCCAACTTCTACAATAATTTCTTCGTTGGCTTTTGTATTAAAGGTAAACCAGGTTCCAATACTATCTCCCGACATAGGAGCCTTGAAACTCTCGTAGTATTTAAATTTGTTACTGGTACCCGACCAGTTGGCTTCCGCACCCATTTTTGGCATTCTTTTCCATGCTCCAAAACTTTCAGCGGGCT
>JAUVDE010000384.1 GCA_030595485.1 Draconibacterium sp. | reverse complement strand
AGTATTACTGTCAAATAGTAATGGAGATTTTAGTAATTACATTATGTTTGTATTCTCTTCAAGCAAATAAAGGAATAATCTGTCAAGCTATTCTAGGGAATTACATCCCTAGTTAGGTGATATCTTTTTGTGCTTATAACATTGATTCTTCTTGATTCGATTCACCATTAACAATTACTGACAACCCATTTCGCATCCTTATATTGTTGCTTTATGACCGATGTACTGGCTTTGGTATATACGTCTCGGGTTTTAGTTTATAAAAGCACAAACTAAACCTCAGCATCAGGAGCTTTCTGGCTAAGCAATTTAGCATCTTCCATAATTACATCGTAGAAATAGCCCGCGCCAAAATCTTTTTCAAGAATAATTGTTCCTTTTAGTGTTACTTCGTCACCTTTGGATGGTAAGTCTTGGCTGGTAATGGTTAAATCAAAACTTTTGTCGTGTTTTGTTCCATCCTGAATATGAATCCAGTTTTTGCCCATTACTTGTTTGTTTACTTTTACAACAATTCCTCGAATCTCAATTTCGGTATTTGCGTATTTACTACTGTTTTCGAATACTTGCGCAACCGTAATTTCTCCATCGGTTTTTTGCAACGAAACACTACTTTTTGCATCCGTTTTTGCTTTGCCAGCATGATTCGAAGGCATGGCTCCCATTTTCTTTTGCATCGAAAAAGGAATGGTACTTACTTTATTTATAAAATAAATGGTTTCAAAATCACGGTCGAGTTCTTTGCTGTGGAAATTATTCATCAACAATGCATCGTCGTAGTAATACTTTTCACCTTTTTTCGCATCCATCCTGGAAATGGCAACCCAACGCTCAGCCGAATTTTCGTACGCCTTTATGTAAGTATAACTCGAAGTTTGAACAACTTCTTTTACTTCAAAAGCCTTTTCGTTACTGGCAGTTTCACTAGCAACAGGGTGCCCCTTTTTATTTTTTACACACGAAGTTGTAAGTAGAATAAATGCGAGAAATACTATTTGATAAAATTTCATTTTCAATAATTTTAGATTAAAATTTTCTTCTCAGATTAAAATAAATGCGATTATAACGATTTTCTTTCTGAAAAGTAGCTTCTAAGTTAACAGACATGTATAATTTTTTGTTGAGGCGATAAGCCAAATCTATTTCAGAAATATGCTGAGTGAGTTGTGAAACCGTGTTTATGTAATCAAATTTCACCCATCGGTAATTCAACGTTGTATATAATTTATCTTTTAGAAAGTCTTTCGAAAGGCGGGCTCCGTAAATCTGCCCATCGAGATAACTGGTTTGCATAAGGTTGTACGACAAGCTTAACGAAGCATTTATTCCGGGTAGGCGCGTGTAAGTTGCATATCCTCTGAGGGTGTTGGTTCGGCGTGGGTCGCCATCGCGGAAACGGGTACCAGTATTTATTCCAAGGTTGAGGTAATTGATGGGGCGGTAAGTTATTCGAGCGCGAAATCCCTGACGACTGGCACGCTGCAAAATTTCATCGGTTAAATTGCGGAATGTTTCGTAGTAAATAACATTTTTGCGGTTGTCGTACGAACCAAACAATGACAATCTTCGACTTGCCCGGTAGCGCAATGAAAAATATAAACCGGTTAAACTAAGCGTGTTTTTTTCCTCGCCGTTTTCAAGTTGGTATAAATCTAGTTCACAAGATGAGAATAATGTAACATTCTTAACCAGTGTGTTGGTGTGTTGAAAATACATAAAACGCCGGTCGGTGTTTCCATTGTTTTGCTGCTCGAAAAATGCCAGCGACGATTGCGCAAAACCATTCTTCGACTTTGAATTGTGTCCAATGTAGCCACCATATTCCAGCAAATCCGAATTAAATCCATAATCCATATAATCCGGTCGTGTTCCAACAACGGCTCCTACATAAAAGTCCTTCCATGATTTTTGAAACTGTAGTCCGTCAACTGCCCCAATATTTGCAATTTTTGGATTGATTTTACGTCCTGCCCACACCGAAGTTGATGCATTAAAATCGTACCTCAAAGCCAGACTGTACACTTTTAAAGCATTATTCAGACTTTCCTGAACCACCTCCCATTCGTTTTTTTTGTGTGAAAAAGAAATATAGGTTTCAGCCGAAAGTTTAGAACCGGATATATTCTGCCCCAGAAAAGAAAGCGTATATCGGAAACGGTGTACATTTTTATCGCTTAAACTTGAAAAATTGGAATACGATGAAAGGGATAAACGCCCTGAAACTTTACCTTTTAATTCCGGTTCTTTTGTTTCAGCAGAAGTTAAAACCTGAGTGCTTACATCTTGTCCAATTTTAGTTTGTTCTCGACTTATTGTTACAATTTCCTGCTTTTTGTTTTGGCTTACTTTGGCTAAAATTTTGTCACCAACTTTAAAATTGAAAGATTCAATGGCATTGCACAAGCACGAAATAGATGAATGGTGTTTTACTAAAAGGGCAGGTTTCAGTTCATTCTCTTTCTGAATAAAAAGTGTGTCGCCATTTTCAATGCCTTGTGTATTTACAAATTTCACATAAATACTTTGTCCGGTAATATATGAAATCTCACCTTCAACAGGTTTGTAGTTTTCCTGTCCGTTTGTTTGAAAAACTCCCAGATACAAAATGGAAATCAGTATTAAAAATCCGGTATTTGAGTGCTGCCTAATCATCATCTCCAGTTGGGTGACAAGCCAGACAATTGGCGCTACTATACACGTAATCTTTTACCTCGCTGTGGTCCTCATCCATTTCGGTTCGATTATGCTCGTGGCAAGTTGTACACGAAAACACCGAATAGTTGTTTGGTTCGGTGTGGCACTCAATGCATGAATTCCATTCCTCGCGATGTTTACCAGAGTATATTGGGAAGTACTGGTTATCGTGGTCGAAGGTAGATGGACTCCAGGCATTTTCAGTGTGACAACTTTGGCAATCAGTTGAAAATTGTACCGTTACATGGTTGGGGTTGGTAGTAGTGTTGTAGTTGTTGGTATGGCAGGTATAACAAGTGTTTGCTGTGTTGGTGTAGTCTCCCGAATGGCATAAATAACAGTTGGAGGCAATTGCAGCGTGTGCACCGTTTAAAGCATAATAATCGTTGTGATTTGGGAAAAGTGCTGGTTCCCAACCCGGTTCTGTAGTATGGCAATCTTCGCACTGCATAGCTATCCCTATTGAGCCGTGATTCGGGTTGCTTGTACCATTGAATTGAGTTTGGTGGCATTCCGAACACTGATTTGAAGTTTCGGTATAACCAGCAGTATGACAAGAGGCACAATCCGTTGCCACATGCGAACCTGTTAGTGGAAAATTAGTTGCATTGTGGTCGAAAGTTGTTTGTCCCCAGTCTGCATTGTTGTGGCACTGCAAACAGTTTGTTGGAAAGTTTTGCGCCAAGTGATCCTTAGCTTCGTTATACTGTGCTTGGTGACAGCTGATACAATCCGAATTTGCAGCTGATGTTGTTCCCTGATGGCAATCCACGCATTGTTTACCCGAGTGTCCACCGGTGAGTTCAAATCCACTTGTTGTTGTGTGGTCAAAGTTTGAAGGATTCCAAGCAGT
>JAUVDE010000369.1 GCA_030595485.1 Draconibacterium sp. | reverse complement strand
GGCCCGGCATGAAGTGTTAGCACCCCGGGCAAATAAAGAAGTAATTTTAAAGGTTATAATATTTTGCTGTCTTTAACACGAAATCCAAAAATAATAAATTATGAAGTCTAAGCAATTGAGAACTTGCAAATTGCAACTTTCAGCCCCTTATTTATTTTGATTTCAAACTATACCACATAAAAAAACCGTTCTTCAAAATTATTTTGAAGAACGGTTCCATATAAATAATTTATAATCGTTCTATTTGTTCGCCAAAGCAAAAGCTCTTCCGGCTCTAAAAGCTTCAAGGTTTAAGTTAACAACCGCCTCACCTTTTTTACCAAATACACGAGCAATACCTGCTTCTATTTTTTCAGGAGTAATTTGAATAAATGGCGTTGCAGCACCCAACATTACCATGTTCGATGCACGTTTGTTACCAATGTCTTTGGCAATGGTATCGGCATCAATAACAATACAACGTGGTTGTTTCTTTAGTTCTGCCAAAATAGCCTCTTCTTCAGGATAATTCGGAATATTTTTAAATGGAGTTGAATTGGTTACAATGTAGCCATCTTCTTTTAAAAAGGGCAAGTAACGCAAAGCTTCCATGGGTTCAACCGATAAAATAATCTCGGCTGTTCCTGATGGGATTAAATCGGATGCAACCGGTTTTTCGGAAATACGAACGTGCGAAACTACTGCTCCACCACGCTGGCTCATTCCGTGCGTTTCGGCTTGTTTTAAATAAAGGTTATCGTGTAAAGCAGCTTCTCCTAGAATAGATGCTATAGATAAAATTCCTTGTCCGCCAACACCGGCTAATACTATATCTGTTTTCATACTTTTTAAGAATTGACGGAAGACCGATGACGGAAGACCGAAGTCAAAACCAGTCGCCATCTTTATGCCTCCCCGGTTATAGGTTTAAGTATATTGTTTTTTTGGATTATCCTTTATGTTCCTTTCCTTGCGAATTTTCTTGGCAGCTGCTTGAATACAGTCGCGGCGAAATACAATTACCGACACACCTTCATATTCCAACTCCTCTTTAAAAGTCTCTAACATTTGTTCGTGGTATTTTTTCAAAGGAATCAACAAACGTATATGTTTTGGGTCGACACCAACACCTTCGCAAATACTTTCAATTTTACCAACTGCCGACGATTCTTGTCCACCGGTCATCGAAACCGATTCGTTATCCGAAATAACAACCACAATATTTGCTTTATCGTTTACAGCATCTAACAAACCGGTTATTCCTGAGTGCGTAAAGGTTGAATCGCCAATTACCGCAACTGCCGGAATTAAACCGGCATCGGATGCACCTTTTGCCATGGTAATTGAAGCACCCATATCGACACACGAATAAATACTTTTGTAGGGTGGCAAAGCACCTAAAGTATAACAGCCAATATCTGAGAACACACGTCCTTTTGTATAAATCTCCAAAGCTTCATTCATCGATTTGTACATATCCTGATGGCCACATCCTTGGCACAATGCAGGCGGACGGTTTGCAATAACCTCAGGAATTGCTGCTCCCTCTTTCACTTCTTTTCCTAAAGCTTTGGCAACCAAGTCGGCGTTTAATTCACCATCGCGTGGAAGTGCTCCACTCAATCGTCCCGAAACTTTAATATCTTTTTTGAAGAACCCTTTTACCGCTTCTTCGACAACCGTATTTCCTTCTTCTAAAATTAAAATCTCTTCGCAATGTTTTTCCATTTTTGCCAGCATCTTCTCCGGTATCGGATATTGTGCCAACTTCATTACGGTATAAGGGCAATCACCATTTGGGTAATTTTCTTGCAAATAATTATTGGCAATACCACAGGCGATAATTCCAAAACTTCTATCGCTACTTTTGGTTATTGAATTGTATTTCGATTTTTTAGCAGCCTTCTCAAAATCCTTTTGTTTTTCTAACAAACCTTTGTAACGGCGGCGTGCAATTGCTGGTAACAATACAAATTGACTTGGATCACTTGGTAATTGCAATTCGTTTGAAGCTAATACTTCGCTGCGTTCAACACCGGCACGCGAGTGTGCCAAACGTGTTGTAATACGAACCATTACCGGCACTCCCATCTCTTCCGAAAGTCCAAAACCTTCGCGAACCATATCGTATGCTTCTTGCTGATTGCATGGTTCTAAAACCGGAATCATAGCGAACTTGGCATAAAAACGTGAGTCCTGCTCATTTTGCGACGAGTGCATTGATGGATCATCGGCAACGGTAAGTACCATTCCTCCGTTAATTCCTGTAATGGCAGAATTTACAAAGGCATCGGCAGCAACATTTAAGCCCACATGTTTCATACAAACCATAGTCCGTAAGCCGGCATACGACATTCCCAACGCAGCTTCATAGGCTGTTTTTTCATTTGCCGACCACTTACTGCGAATGTCTAACTTCTCAGCTAATTCGCTTTCCTGAATAAATTCTGTTATTTCGGTTGAAGGAGTTCCGGGATAGGCATAAACCCCTGAAATACCGCCATCGATAGCACCTTGCCCAATAGCCTCAACTCCTAAAAAAAGATTTTTTTGCATTTTGGTTTATTTTTCGAAGCGAACAAAAGTAGAAAAATGGATGTAGCATGCAATTAGAATCGTCATGTTTCGATAAATAGTAATGTAAAAATCCCAAACTGAACATTCGTGATAATACGCTAACAAAAAGGATTTTAAGGCATTCTCTTTGCTTATTTATACTAAATACAAACAATACTATTATACATAAGAAACACATCAAATTGTAACATCTGTTACAATTAATTGCTGTAAATTCAAGCTTCTTTGAACTGATTTAAAACCGAATTATAACTATGCTGATCAAACTACTACCTCCTGAAAAATGGAGATTACCGGTGCTTATCATTTCAAGCATTCTTGTGGGACTCGTAATTTTCATTTTCTATGTCAGGCTGAGCGTAGTCAAAGTCTGAATTTTCTTTAATTTAACCATTTTACAAATTCTATTATGAAAACATTAAAATACATCAGTTTTATTGTGTTGGGTATTTGTTTTGCCCAATTTACCTCGGCTCAACAGTTTGAGCTGTCCGGAGAATTTCGTCCTCGTACCGAGTTAAACCACGGTGTTAAAACCTTGGCTGAGAAAGAACAAGATGCCTCACTATTTACTGCACAGCGTACACGTTTAAACGCAGCCTTTTCAACCGATTGGATAAAAACATTTTTGGTATTTCAAGATGTTCGTCGTTGGGGAAACCAGAAACAATTGGTTAGCAACGAAGATTATGCCACATCAGTTCACCAGGCATGGGCTGAGGTTTTATTCACACCTGAATTTTCGATGAAAGCAGGCCGACAGGAAGTTGTTTACGACGACCAACGTATTTTTGGTAGCGTTGGTTGGGCACACCAGGCACGTTCGCACGACATGGCTATTTTCAAATACGAAAAAGACATAAAGATACATTTTGGTATTGCCCATAACGAAAATGGCGATTTAACCAATGGCATTTACGAAGGGCCAGATGCATACAAGGATTTACAGTTTGTGTGGTTTAACAACACATGGGAAAAAGCCGGTTTAAGTCTACTGTTATTAAACAATGGCGTTCCTGTTTGGGAAGGAGAAGAACAAAATAATAAGTTTAGCCAAACCATGGGTGGACGTTTTACTACAGGTGCTCTTCCTGTTAAACTGGCATCAAACCTCTACTATCAAACCGGTAAACATGTTTCGGGAAAAGACATTA
>JAUVDE010000308.1 GCA_030595485.1 Draconibacterium sp. | reverse complement strand
GGAGCTTCGGGATTCATAATCGTTTCTGCCCAGTAGTTTAAACCACCCTGCAAAACGTAGTTATTTTCGTATCCTAACTGACGAGAAATCATCCAGGCTTGATTCGAATCGGTTGTTCCATTTGAATAAAACACATTCAATTTTACATCCTGATTGATATAATCTTCATAATCTGAGTTCAAGATATCAGTTAAAGGAATATTAATAGCATTTGGCAAACTGAATTTATCAAAGTCATCAGCACTGCGCACATCAATAATCTGCAACGATGGGTCTTTTGACACCAACATGTGGGCAACCTCATCAGGATTAATAAATTGTGTTCCCTCTTTTACTTCCTCCAACAACTGCTCAGCAGTTAATTTGTATGGCTTAGTTGTGTTCCCTGGTACAGCTGCAATAATTAATCCCAGAGGAATTAATATAGCCGCTAATATTAATCTTGTCTTCATTTTCTTAAAATTTAATTTCCTTCTGATTCAATTTATAATCTGCACGAGCAAAACGTTTCTCAGCCCACTCACTCACCCAAAACATGCCTAAAGCAACTAATATGAGTAATAAGGTAAATACTCCACGTGATGTTCCTAATACATCGCTCATAAGTGGAGCACCCAAATTTTTAGCATAGAAAAATTCTTCCCAAAGTGGAAATCCTTCTGTAAAAACAAAGATACCAATGAAGATTCCGCCAATAAAAACCATGGCATCGAGTTTACCGATTGCTGCTGCACAAAATGATGTTCCGGGGCAATATCCGCCAAGAATAAATCCAACTCCCATAATTACACCTCCGCCAAGTGCCGAGTACAAATAGGTTGGATTAATATAAATAAAGTTTAAATCAATTTGCCCGAAAAGGCTTAAGAACAGTAGACCCAAAGCGCCAACAATAGCTGCTGTGAAGAATACTTTTAAAACTGTTCCGTCGTAGCCATAAAACATTCCTGCCAAGCGACGACTCGATGAAAATCCATTGGATTCAAGAACAAATCCGAACCCAATTCCGATGATAAATGCCATAAGCATATTGGCATTTTCTGATATTATTTCGTTTACAATTAATGGTCCCATTTTTTCAATTTATTATTGATGAATGATGATATATTATTAAAGCCAAAGTTTACGTGCGAAATATGCCAGGGCAAAGGCAGTTCCGAAAATACCAGCCATGGTTACAAAACCACCAACCGATAATACCGACATTCCGGTAAGTGCCGAACCGCTGGTACAACCACGACCGAGTTGAGAACCAAATCCGAAAAATATTCCCCCGATTACGGCAAAAATAATTCGTATTTTACTGGTCACATTCGGGCCTTTTTCAACTTTAAACTTTAAACGTCCGCCGATGGCTCCTGAAATAAAACCACCAACCAAAACTCCTAGCATTTCGAATACCAACCATGACTTTAATGGCTTTGGATGAGACTCCATGTAATTGCTGTAATAAGCTGTGTTTTCAACATGCGACGGTGCTACTGTTTTTACACCAGAAATGATGACACTTTTAGCTGCACCACTGGCACCAAGTCCACGACCCGATACCCAAAAAGCAAATACCAACACTAAGCCCAAAAGAGCTCCGCCGACATATGGATTCATGTATTTTTTAGCTTGCATCTTTATATAATTTTAAATTTTTCGTTAACAGATTGCAGGTTAACTTTGAACGTGTAACCTGAAACGTACAACATTTTTTAATAAAGCCATCTACTCATTTGCCCGGCATAGGCGATTATAAAACGTAACATTAAACTTCCGAATAACACAAGTACCACCGGAATTACTGCGGGAATATGAAATTTACGCAGTTCTAGAAATTCTAAAATTGCAGGTATAATCATTCCAATAATCACCACAAAAATCCAAAATGGTGCTGTGTACGGTCCACCTAAAAACAGGTTAGCGGCTTCAATTTGTACCTGCGTACTTGCCAAAAATCCCATAAACATATGAACGATTAGAAATAGCTCGATACCAATAAGCATGATATCAATTTTTGCAAAGTTCATTCGTTCTTTTGGTCTTCGGGAAAAAAGTATGATTACAGCCGCTGCTGCCGAAAGCCCGGAAGTTAAAAACAGTGGTCCTAAAATGGACGTATTCCATAACGGACGTGCATTAAATGCCGAGAATAAAATTCCGGTGTAAATTCCAAGTATTACAGAAAAATACAAAATCACCCATGCGATTACTTTTTTGTATTTCTGCAAAAATTGCTCAATCTCAATTACTATTGAAAACTTCCAATCCCATTTGGGAAACCATTCGCGAATATGCAGCGCCACCCAAACCAGTGAAAGCGGTGTGATTGCCATTAATGTCCAGGCTCCCCACGACATTGGAGATTGAATTCGGATAGTGGTGTACAACTGCCAGAAATACAGTTTGTGTTTCAAATCGAAGAACAAGGCAATTAAACCAATTACCAATATAAATGGTACAATAATAGGCGCACGTTTTACTGCTCCGCTGTATTTATTTTCTTTCCCCAGAATAGTATACAAACTAGCAAAGAACATAATGCCAGCAGCCAATCCACCTAAAAAAAGGTAGAGTGGAATATGCCAGTGCCAAATTGCCAAATGAGGGTCGATATGTGGGTTTAATCTCCCCGACGTGATTATTTCTTCTCTCATAATTTATTGAGTTGGAAGTTAGAAGCACGAAGGCAGAAGTTTTATCTATCTTCCAAATTCGCCCATCCAACTTTATATATCTATCTTAATTTTATTTCTTTTCTTATTCCTGAAAACTGAGACAGAGACTGTCAACTTTCTTAAAGCTTCTATCTTCTGCCTTTTAACTTCTGCCTCTCTATATTAAATAATAAACATGAGGTTTTGTTCCTGCCTCAGGAATTAATGTTTTGCTTTTTCTCTTTTTAAGCACTTGCGAAACCTCGCTATTCGGGTTATCCAAATCGCCAAAGTACATACATTTGGTTGGGCAAACCGCAACGCAAGCTGGCTGCTGACCTTTTTTTACGCGATGAATGCAGAACGTGCATTTATCGACATAACCTTTTGGGTGCGAATAACGCGCATCGTATGGACAACTTGCCACACAAGCACCACAACCAATACATTTGTGCTCGGTTACCGTTACAATTCCACCCTCTTCGTAGTGGCTGGCACCTGTTGGGCAACAACGCACACATGGCGAATTTTCGCAGTGGTTACAACGCTCCGAACGCATTTCAATTTCCAACTGAGGATACGTTCCATCGCATATTTCCACAATCCAGTCGCGGCAGTAGCCAATAGGCACATCATTTTCAGTTTGGCAGGCCACCACACAATCCGAGCAGCCTACACACTTTTTGGTATCAATTGCCATTGCATATCTCATAATGCAGCCTCACTTCCTTTTTCAAAACGGAAAGTCACAAAATTTCCTCTCATTCCTGTTCCTCCCATTATTGGGTCCATTAAAACCCTTGTAATTAATTGCGAATCGCTAATTCCTTTTCCGTAGGCACGCGAAAGTTTTTTCTTGGCATGTCCAAATCCGTGCACGATATATATTGAATCGAATCGTGTTCGTTCTGTAACCCTAATCTTTGCAGGAAAATCGGAAACAACTCCATCCTGGTTTTCGAGGTAAACCTCCTGACCATTTGTCAAATCCCATTCTTTAGCAACCTTTGGATTTACCCAAATTGCATTTTCATCCATTAAATCGGTAAGATTAGGATTATTTGCAGTACGACTAAACGTATGCATTGGTGCTCGTCCGTAATTCAAATGATAAAATCCTTCGGGTGGCTCCATGTGCGGAGTATAACGTGGCATTGGGTCGAAACCTTCTTCTTCGAGTGCAGTTGAGTATAACTCAATTTTTCCAGTATTTGTATTGAATTCAATTTCTTCACCATCTTCGAAATAAAGACCACCATATTCGCGTGGAAGGTTTTTCACACCAATCCGTTTCATTTCTTCCAACGATGAACCAACTTCTTTTAATTGCCAATCCAACATTTCTTCAATTGAATTCCATGCAAAATATTCTTCCAATCCCATTTTTTTAGAAAGCTCTTTTGCCATCCAATAAGCAGGTTTTGTATTGTATTTTGGTTTTGCTGCCGGCATTCTTAATGCAATATTTGGATTCCTTCCCTGCACAACACGCAACGAATCGTAACGCTCTAAGTATGTACATTCTGGAAGAACAACATCGGCATAACCTGTAATTTCCATTGGCATAGTATCAACCACTACCATAAAATCGAGGTTATTAATTGCTTCAATTGTTTTTTTCTGATCGGGCAAAGTCATTATCAGGTTGGTACCATTAACAATCCAGCCTTTAATGTTGCAATCTAAATCAGGTGAAGGAATTGTTGCATCGCAAACTCCCGATGCCAAAGCCAAATCGGCCAATTTATATTTTCCTCCCATTGCATCGCGCCATGTTTTTGTTGGCTTTGGAAACTCGGGATGCGGGTAAGCTGGTACACTTGCTTTTTCAGGAACATAAAAACCTCCGCGGCGTCCCCACGAACCAAGCAGCGCATTTAAAATTGCCACTGCTCGCAAACGTTGAGTATCGTCGCCATACCAGGTAACG
>JAUVDE010000009.1 GCA_030595485.1 Draconibacterium sp. | reverse complement strand
AAGCGGAGGCAAAAGGTATCAAGTTATCGTATACCACAGGACTTAAGAATAAGGATGCACTTATAAAATCGGATAGAGAGAAAGTATACGCTATTTTAATTAATTTGGTGAAGAATGCGATTAAATACACAAATTCAGGGCAAATAAAATTTGCTTACGAATTAAAAGCTGACACCATTAATTTCACCGTTGAAGACACGGGTATTGGAATCCCAAAAGACAAATTAAATTCTATTTTTAATCGTTTTGTACAAGCCGACTCGAAACTCTCAAATAGTTATGAAGGAGTGGGCTTAGGGCTTGCCATAACCAAAGCTTATATCGAATTACTAGATGGTAAAATAGCCGTGGAATCGGAAAACCAGAAAGGTTCGAAATTTTGTTTTGAGATTCCATACATTGCTGGAGAGAAATTGCAAAAACCCGAAAAAACAGAAAAGACAATGACCGACAACAAACCCAAAACCAAACTAAATATTTTAGTTGCCGAAGACGATATTATTAACCGGAAACTGTTTCCCTACCTTTTAAAAGATATTGCCAAAGAATTAATAATGACAACTAATGGTGCCGAAGCTGTTGATAAATTCAATAAAACAGCAAACGTTGATTTAATTTTGATGGATTTAAAAATGCCCGAAATGGATGGATATGAAGCAACCAGCCAAATTCGCTCAAGTAATAAAGACATTAAAATTATAGCCCTTTCAGCATTTGCACTCGAAACAGAACGTAAAAAAGCACTCGAAAATGGATTTAACGACTATGTATCAAAACCCATTAGCAAAGTTGAATTATTTAAAGCAATTGCGCAATATTTTGACATTTAAGCTTAGTTTCCCTGTTACTTAAAAACAACTCCAGTTGCAGTATTTAAATTAATTTTGAAATTACCATCCTTTTCATTTGCGATTTTTTTGCCATCTATAAAAAGATCATCAAAAACAACATTGTTAATGGTATGTTTCTGATTATAACCCCATATTTCGTTTGCCATTAATGCCTTTCCCTCCAAACTAATATTTTTAAAATGAATATTTGAAATTGAGCCGTAACCTGGTTCAGTTACGAAAAGATTAGTTCGGATAGTTAATTTAAATAATCGATAAACATCGTCTTCAATCCTAATATTCTCAAATAGATAATTGGATAGGTTTCCCGTACCACCATGAACCGAACTAAAAATGGCCGCATTATTTGAATCGACTTGACGTTCGCAGCAAATTATATCGCAATCACTTACTCTGAAATTATGAACATCATCGTTTAGATTCCATCCCAATTGAAAAGACGACCCCGTTTCATTTTGCCAAAAAACACAGTTCTGTGCAATTAAAAAGTTATTGTAAACTTTAAGAGCATCGCCACCACATCTAAAGAAACAGTCCTCAATTAGTGCATGCTCGCCACAAACTACACCATCGCTTTTTTCATTCCACCCCAGAAATTTACAGTTTCTAATTGTAGAATAATTCTGTGCAATCCCCACTCCTCCAGCGTTATTGTTACACATGGTAATTCCCTCAACAAAAGCATTTAATCCTTTCCCGCGCAAATCAATTATTCGAGGTAGCTGATCTATTTCAGCCGAGGATAAAACACCACGCCCGGTAATTTTAAAACCACTAGCACGGTTCTTATTTACAAACGCACCATTCACCCACGCTCCACCGGCAATGTAAATATGTTTTACGCTGTCGGGAACTTGGACAATACCAATATTATGTACTCCGGCACTATAATTCCAAAGTCCCTTCTCATTATTCGCTGGTATATTTTCTTCAGCCGGATCAGCAAAAAGAAACAATACATTTTCTTTGCTTCCATTAATTTCAATAGCCAGCTTTTTAGGTTCTAATAATTCAAATCGAATAATATTTCCAACAATCTCAAATTGAATACTGTCTGATTTTGGACGAATTATACACTCCTGGACGTTAACTTCCAAGACCTCAACTTCAACCGTAATTTTATTATTAAACGAAAATGTAGTCCACGAATTTGAACGTTTTAAATCTCCGGAAGTAGCTTGCCAATAATTTACATACGAACTAAATTGTTGTCCTTCCTGATTTATTTTTACATTAAAAAATGGGCTGATTTGAATCGGCTCTCCCGGGCTTGGATAAACCCAAACTTGTGCCTTTAGTACAAATGACAATAAAAATAGTGTGCAAAAGAAAATCGATTTCAGCATTCCTCAATTTACATTTTTTTTATTTCCCCAAGCATCCTGTTTTCAAATTAATAGCTACTTTCACAAAAAATCAACTTATACTTTATGTTACGGGAAAATACCAAATTTATACTGCTTACAGTTTTCATAGCTCTTTTATTCAGTTCTTGTAATTTGAAAACAGAAACTGATGGTCCATACTTTGGAAACGGTTTTCATAATGGTTGGGCCGATCAAAACTCGATAGTACTTTGGACCCGGTTAACGCAAATTCCTGAAGGAAATGCAGATGGTATTCAGTTTCTTGACATTTCAGCAAAAGAAGCCAAAGCATTGGACAAAGAAGCTAATGCTGAAAAAATTCATTCGAAACAGATTCCTGAGGGTTTAATACTTGATGATATGTTGGGGGCATGCCCTGGCGCATCGGGAGAGGTAAAATTAACTTACTTCCCTTTAAGCAATTCTGAAAATAAAATTGAAACTGACTGGATAAAAGTTGATGACAATAAGAACTTCACAAATCAATGGAAGCTTGAAAATCTTTCGCCTGACACAAAATATGTTGTTGAAATTGAAGCACGATTAAATAATAAGTCAAAAATTTCAGATAAAATAGAAGGTGCATTTCGAACTCCACCAGCCCTTGAAGCAGAAGAACCAATTGAATTTTGTGTAGTTACATGCCATGACTATTGGAGAAAAGACACAAGCGACGGGCATAAAATTTACAGTGCAATGATGGATATTTTTCCAGACTTTTATGTACACACCGGCGATATAGAATATTACGACAAACCACTTCCGTGGGCCATGACCGAAGAAATGATGCGCTTTAAATGGGACAGGCTTTTTGCGCTGCCATTACAACGAAATTTTTGGTCGCAGGTAACCACCTACTTTATGAAAGACGACCACGATGCACTTAAAAATGATGCTTGGCCCGGAATGAAATACGGTCCTGTAACCTGGGAACGTGGATTGGAGATTTTTGATAAGGAACAATTTCCATCGCATGATAAATTCTACAAAACTATTCGTTGGGGAAAAGATTTGCAAATTTGGATTACTGAAAGTAGAAATTACCGCGACCCCAATAATGCACCAGATGGTCCGGGGAAATCTATATTTGGTGAGGAACAAAAAAAATGGTTGTTTAATACTTTACAAAAATCGGATGCTACTTTTAAAGTAATAATAAATGCCAACCCAATTTTAGGTCCCGACCGAAAGCAAAAAAATGATAATTATGCCAACGAAGGTTTTCAAACCGAAGGTGATGAAATTCGGGAATTCTTAAATCAGTTTGATGATGTGTATTTGTGTAACGGCGATCGGCATTGGCAATATGTAAGTCATATAGAAAATACCAACCTTTGGGAATTTAGTTGTGGTGCTGGCTCCGATATTCATGCCGGAGGATGGAATCAAAGTGATGTTCGTCCAGAGCATCGTTTTTTGCGTGTGAAAGGTGGCTTTTTACGTGGAAATGTTTCGCGTAAAAATGGAACTCCAACTTTAACTTTCCAGCATTACGACGTGAATGGAAATGTGGTACACGAAGAAATATTTAGCAAATAGATTACTGTCGAAGAATAATAAGCGACAATTTTGTATTTATTTGCCGGAAAACATCAAATAGCATTGACTATCAATAATTTAATTCATAACTTGAATAAATTCACCAAAAATTACAAGTATGAAATGTTTTATTGAATTGTGGAAAGCAAAAAAAACCTGGAAAGAATTATCAAAAGAGGAACGTGGAAATTACCTTGCCCAAATTGGACCACACATGCAAGCATTGACCGAAAAGGGTGTAGAATTTGGCGCTTGGGGTGAAAATGATCCAGATACTTCGAATCGGATTAATTATGATTTTTTTGGCATTTGGATGTTTCCCAAGCCCGAAATGGCAAAAGAGTTTGAACAGGTAATTGAAGCAGCGGGTTGGTACAATTATTTCGAGCAAGTTAATGTTTCAGGGACGGCTTTAACGCCACAAGAAGTTATTGGTAAGATGCTAGATTTATAGCCATTTAAGAGAAACGAACATAAAAAGCCGGATTCAAATGAATCCGGCTTTCTTGTATATTTTCGAACAAGCCTATTAAATAATTTTTGCTATAATATTATCGATACTTGTGTTAACTCCTTCAAAAGGTAAGCCGTTACCCTGGTTGTCGTCTTCAACAAACAAGTACTTCATACCTGCAGTTTCGCGGGCTTCGTAAATTCGGTTAAAGTCGATGTAACCCGAACCAACCGAAGTAATATCGTCTTTTACCACATCGTAGTAAGGTCCGTTTTTCTCGCTACCATCTTTAAAATGGAACAACTGGAAACGACCAGGATATTTATTAAACATCTCAACCGGGTCTTGTCCGGCCTTGGTTGCCCAGTACATATCTAATTCCATGGTAATCAAATCGGCATCCATTTCTTTTAAGAAAATATCGTAATAAGGTACTATTCCGTTAACCGGTAAAAATTCGAAATTATGGTTGTGGTAGGCAAACTGAATACCCGCATTTTTCATAATCTCACCAACCTTGTTCCAGTCGGCAATCATTTTTTTGTATTTCTCAACATTACGGTCTTCGTCGTTTACCCATGGCTGCACACAATATTCGGCACCAACCAAAGCATGGTCTTCTGCCATTATTTTGGCATTCTCCATAGTAATACCTTTGGCTTCAACCATAGTATGGCTACTTATAATTTTCATGCCAAGGTCTTCCACCGCTTTTTGGAATTCTTTTGGCGCCATGCCATAAAATTTACCATTGCTGTAACCAGCCAGTTCAACAAATTTGTAACCCATGTCAGCTACTTTTTTTAATGAACCTAAAGTATCGGCAGCCATCGCATCGCGAATGGTATATAATTGCAAACCGACACCCTGACCGGATTTACCAGAACAAGCACCTAACGATCCTAAAGCCATTGTTCCAATTGCTCCTGCAGCTGTAATTTTTAGAAAATCTCTTCTGTTCTTCATGATTATTATTTTAGTTAGTTCTATTCTTATTGTACAAGAAACAATAAAGATAATGTAATCTAATATTTTTGAAATACTTACACGGCATTTTTTTTAGTTCAACCCAAATTATTTAAAGGTATAACTAATTTGCAAACCATTTATTTTCCCTGCAAACGGTACAAAAGCCCATGCACTTTCTTCTTGTTTATTTTTATGAAGGTGTGGGATGAGAATCCCTGTTGCAGCACCAGCCGCTATTCCAGCCATTATATCAGTTGGAAAATGCTTCATGGCCTTGTAACGATACAAACCTACCAACGAAGGAGGAATTAACGCTGTTGTAAAAAGCCAATATTTTTTATTCCCAAGTTCGGGATGATAATCAGAATAAACCTTTGCCATAAAAAACGAAGCTGTTGCAGCCGACGTTACATGTCCACTAAACCAAGCGTTACGTGATTCGTTAGCTGTTTTATCGTCAATCGGAACATCGGGATTGTAGTTAAATGGACGTGCCCTCGAAACTAAAGCGGTGTTGGCAATGTAAAAGTTGGTACTAATGGCATGTGATTCGCTGTAAAGCAAAAGTACATCAAACCAATCCTTCCGAATGCCTTTGTCAAAAGCTAAAAGTACGGGTAAAACTATCGAGCTGTTTAAGAGTACATCGGAGGTATTGTGCGCATCTAAACGTTTAGAAGCATCTTGTTTTGTTGCAGGGCGATCAAACCACCACACATCTTCGGGAGTCAGTGACAGCGCCTTTTCGTAGCTTACTCCATCTTTATCAGCCAAATGATTAAATCCTAAAACCGATACACCAAATAAACCCAGCGTTAATGGAATTTCAAGTTTACGATTTACCTTGTAAACCGATTCTTCTCTCTTTTCAGCCTTCTGAGCAAACAGGAAGTTCTGACAAAGAACAAATATTGCAATTATTAAAAGTAAACTACGACTACCCATTTATAAAATTAAATGAGGCGCTAAGATAATTAAATCATTGACTTATGATTAAAATGGGAAACCAATGCTTAAATGGAAACGGGTTTCACTGTCTTTATTATTGTCAGAAACAAGCAATTGAATAGGCCCTAAAATGGAATCGTATTTTACACCAATATTATAGCCCCAAATATAATCACTCACACTAAAATTGGTAAAATTATCAACCAAGTCCTCGTAAGACTCAGCGGTATTTGCCACATTAACTGTTCCACTTAAATACAAATCTCTTACCAGCTCAACATTTAAAGCGGATTTTACCATCGAATAATTGGGTGCTACAATTTCACCAAAATTATAGCCTGCAAAATTTTTAAAATTTAGTTTATACCATATTCTTCTAAAACCTTTATAACACCAATATGCGCCAAACCTTTGGCACCTCCACCACTATGAACCAGACCAATTTTAGGGCGATAGTTCTCAGCATGCATTTGCTGTGAAAAACCAACAAAGGCAAAGCAAAGCAATATACTTTAGAATTAGTTTTGGTGTTTGTTTCATTTTGCTGATTTGTAGTTCTGTTTTCCTAATCCTTATTTTTAATCAATTGAATTTAAAAAATTAACCAATTCATGTACATCTTTTTCTGAAGAAAACGGATAACCACCATTTACTTTTAGCGAATAGATATTATGATACAAAATACTTTCTTTTTGCGGATTTGACGATTCCATCATTGAAATCGCGTTTTCGTAAAGTTTGTCTCGTTTGGTCATAGTGTTGTGTTTTTCTACTTGCAATAGATTGATTAGTATGTGGTTCTTTTTTTGTAATAATTCTGTCGGTTTCCTTTTATTTCCCAACCCACTCTTTAAACTCTGTGGCTTTTAATCGGCTTATGGTTATGGGTTCGTCAAATGGTGAAGTTAAACGTAGAATAAGTTTCCCGCCAAAGTGATTTTCAAATTTTCGAATGGAATTTATGTTGACAAGCGTACTTCGGTTGGTTCGAAAAAATTGATCCGGGTCGAGTTGCTCTTCAAGCTTTTCAATCGTTAAATCAATGATGTGCGATTTACCATCGAAAGTAAAAGCTGTGGTAACCCTGCTTTCGGTGCTAAACCAGGCAATATCTTCAGTGTTCAGTTTAAAATACGATGTAGCTCCGCTAATTAAAAAACGTTTGCGGTATTTTTTTTCGCCTTGTGTAATGGCCTTCAATATTTCGTTGTAATCGGGTGTGCTTTCTTCGGAATTGGCATAATGATGAAAAATAGTTTCAAACTTTTCGATTGCTCCTTTTAACTTCTCTTGCTTAATGGGTTTTAGCAAATAATCGATGCTGTTTACCTGAAAAGCACGCAAAGCATATTCGTCGTAGGCAGTGGTAAAAATCACCATACTTTCAACTTTTACCTGGTCGAATATTGAAAAGCTGATACCATCAGTAAGCTGAATATCCATAAAAATAAGGTCGGGAGCCGGATTGTTTTCCAACCAGGCAACCGTGCTTTTTACACTCTCGAACCATTCCACAATTTCCCATTCGGGGCGAAGTTTTTCTACCATCCCTCTTAACAAACGGTAATTGTGTAATTCATCTTCAACAATTATAACCTTCATCTTATTAGATTTTAGTACTGAGATTTTTAGATATGAGTACGAAGAATCCTCTTCTAATAAAAAAAATGCTCTTAATTAATGCGATTAGCCTTTTCTCAATACTCATTACTCAAAATCTATTAATCTATTTACAGCAAGGGGATTTTTACTTCAAATCTCACTTCGTTGTGCTGAACTACCAGCTCATTCGAAGTCAGCATTTCGTAACGTTTAACCAGGTTTCTTAAACCCGTTTTGGTAGAGTACGACGAGTCGCGTAAGTTCATCGTATTTGCCACTGTAAGGTATTCTTTCTCTGTATTAATTTCGATTTGCAATGGCGTTTCGCGACTTGAAATATTATGCTTTATTGCGTTCTCAATCAGCAATTGCATGGTAAGTGGTGCAATATCTTTGTCAAGCGTATCTTTATCAATTACTGATTTTACCTCTATTCCTTTTCCTAACCTTTCCTTGTGCAATCCAATGTACGATTCAACAAATCCCAATTCGTCGGACAGTTTCACCAAACGTTTGTCTTTACTCTGCAACACATAGCGGTACACATCGGTAAAGTTCTCGGTAAAATCAACGGCTTTATCCTGATCGTAAATAATCAACGATTTTAAAACACTGAGGTTATTAAACAAAAAATGAGGATTTAATTGGTCTTGCAAGGAATTATAGTCCATGTTCAACTTTTCGCGTTTCATTTCAGCCATTTCATCTTGAGCATCCATCCATTTCCGGGTAAAGCGGGCAATTGCCAAGGAGTTTGCAATCATTTGAACAAACACCAATCCGGTAAGTAAACCCATCATAATTCCGGGTTTTGCGTTGGGAATATCAACCTGTGCAACTAAATAAGACGAAACTAAACTATGCGTAACGATTAAAAAAAGAATTCCCACAGCAACCTGAATCATAATCCGGAGTTTTATCTTATCCGGTATTGGGAAAAATCGTTCAAGAATATTATCGAGAATAATCTGTAATTCAGCCAAAATAGTAAATGAAAGAATCATTACAACGTAAAAAACAGCCGGTATTTTTTCATCGGAATAACCATCCAAAGGTTTCATCACCGCTGAAATTAAATGCAAAACCCCAACGGCAATTAAACTAACAATGGTAATCCTTATAAAAAGATTAGCAGGAGTATAACTTGGTAACCTTGTGGCCAAAGCCTGTCTTTTCTTACTATGTAAATCTAAACACTTCATTAAATCTCAATTCTCTTTATTGTTCTCCTTCAGGAATATACAGATTGCCCGTTACACGATCCCAGCGCGTTTCCAACACTTTAAATTTGGCAATTGACTGAATTAACGAACCATTGGCTTCGGCCCACTGTGCTTGCGCATTTAACAAGTCGGCAGTTGTATTTAAACCCACTTCGAAACTCGCTTGCGTTTCATCCAAACTTTCTTTTGCCTCAGTAATATTCTGCTGTGCAATTACTATCGATTCGTAAGCTTCTTCCACCTGAACCCGCACTTGCATTACTTCAAGATTAATCAAATCATTTGTATTCGACAAATCGGTTTGTGCCTGTTCAATGCGCAACTGGGCAGCACGTTGTTTCTTTTTACCTTGTCCCCATTGGAAAATTGGAATAGAAACCTGAGCTCCTAACATCGGGTTGAAATCAATTTCCTCGCGCAAATTATCAACATAGTAATTCGTATACTGTGCACTAACACCTACGCTTGGCAAATAATCAGCCCGAATTATTTTTGCATCGTACTCTGATATTTCCTTTTGTTTTTCAAGAATTTTTAATTCGTTTCGATTTGCTGTAGCCATAGTTGTACCCTCTTCCAAATTAAATAGCTGAACATCGGAAGTAGCTTTGTGGCTTATCTGAATATTGGTTTGTAAAGGCTGACCCAGCATTTGATTTAAATACATTTTTGCAATCCGTAAGCCATTATTGGCTTTTAACAAATTTAGCTTTGCCTCATTTCGCTGAACACTTACCCGCAACTTCTCGCTGGCCGGTGTTAAACCAACCTCATGCATTGCCGACATTTGTTCCTCTAATTCAGTAAGCATTTTAATATAATCTTCTGCAATTTTAATGTTTGATTCTACCATGGCCACACTCCAAAAAGCCTGGTCGGTATTTTCTATCACCTCCGAATACTTTATATTTAAAGCCAAAGCAGAAATTTCAACACCAGCATCGGCCTGTTTGTTTGAATACTTAATTTTTCCACCTGTATAAACGGGTTGTTCCAGGCTTAATCCACCTGTAATTAATGTGAGATTATTCATTTCGAGGCTAATACCCGGACTCCATACATTGCTGGTTCCGGAGTAGATGCCTTTGGAAGCATCGGTTTTATTATCGGCAGTAGGTAAAAAAGAACCTGGCATTGAAATATCATCCATCGAAGGCATAAACATGCCCGTTAGACTACCACTCAAAGTTGGCAAATAAGCAGTACGTGCCACCTCCTGATTAGCCAGCGCCTCTTTGTTTTGCAAGGCTGCATTTTTTAGTTCTTTGTTGAATTCAACAGCCTGTTGACGGCACTCTTCCAGGGTCATTATTTTTTGCCCAAAAGTGGTGCCAAGTACGGTCATCAAGATGACAACTGTACTTACTATGTATTTTATTGATTGATTCATTTTTATCAAGTATCTGAAATTATCTGTCTTATCTTTTTTATTTCGGAATTTGCTAGATACCCTCCCTCGTTCCCTCCCTACCCGTAGGGAGGGATGATTGAGTCGAAGACAAAATCAGGGTGGGTCCTCATCACATATCCCTCATCACTAACACTAACTTCCTATTTACGCTATCGCTTTTACCTTTTTCAAAACACTTCCATCAATACCATAAAGTACGGCGTAAAGTACCGGTACCACGACCAATGTGATGATTGAACCAACTGCCAAACCAAACATAATTACAATGGCTGTTGAGCCAAACATGGCATCGTTTACCAATGGCGACATACCTAAAATTGTTGTTAGTGAAGCCATCATTACCGGGCGTAACCTCGACATAGCTGCGGCAATAGTTGCATCCAGTCGATTTTGTCCAGCCTTCAGGTTATGGTTAATTTCGTCCAAAAGGACTACCGCATTTTTAATCATCATACCAATTAAACCAAGTGCTCCAATAATTCCGGCAAAGGTTAGATAGGTTCCTGTACTTACTAAACCAAGCACAATACCTACAAACGCAAATGGGAAAACCAATCCAATAATAAGTGGCTGTTTTAGGTTATTAAATAAACCAATAATAATGATTGCCATTAAACCCAAAGCCAAAGGCAAAAACATAAACAAGCCGGCATTTGCTTCTTTCGAGCGCGCCGTTGCTCCTTCCCAGCGAAGTTTGTAACCATCGGGTAAATCAATGGCCTCAACTTTTGTCTGAAATTTATCTTGAACCTGCTGAGCCGTAAAACCTATGGCAGCATCGCATTGTGCTTTAATGGAGCGTTCACCATCCAAGCGATTAATCAAGTTATTTTCCCAGGCCACATCAATCGTATCAACAATTTGAGCTAAAGGCGTGCTGCTTTTGCTTCGTTGTCCCCAAACCGGGATATTCATTAATTCGCCCATATTCTCGTCAACTTCATTTGTTGTTTTCAAGATTATTGGCATCATTTTATTGCCTTCGTAAATGGAGCCAATTGGCATTCCGTTGGTAGCAACTAAAATAGAATTACCCATATCGGAGCGAGATAGCCCGAGTGGCTGTGCTCTTTCAACCGAATATTTTGGTATAATCTTTTTGGTATGATTTTTCCAGTTATCAGTAACATGAATTGCTGTCGGTTCTTCTGAAAATATTTGCTTAGCCTGTGTGGCCAAATCTCTTAATACGGCCGGGTCGGGACCAATAAATTCAGCTTCAACATCGGCTTCGGAAAAGGCTGCCCCGTATTCCATTACTCTTGTAAAAGCATCAGGGTAGTTCCGATTCAAATAAGCTTCAATTTCAGGAATCAATGATGGAACCCGTTCAATATCTTCGGTTTCAATAATTAAATCACCATAGTTTGAACCTCCTGTTGCCATTCCGCGCATTAGCAGGTAGCGTGCAGGTGGGCGACCAATTGAACCGGTTACCGAATGCACACCATCCATTGCCAAAATATCGTTTTGAATTTGTTGAATATCATCTTCAACAGCTTCAATATCGGAACCTTCGGGCAAATAATATTCAACATAAAACTGGTCGTAATCAATTTTCGACATAAAATCGACCGTTACAAAACGGAAAGACCAGAAAGCAAATAGTAAGATAGCAAAAGCCCCCAGGGAAAAAGCGTATTTATTGCGAATACCCAACTTTAAGAGCCCACCAAAAAGACGATAGAATTTTGAATTGTAAGCTTCTGCTTTTTCACCTTTCGGACGTTCTTTTCGGTAAAAATACTTAGCATTAAAAGGCGTTTGAATCATAGCAAAAACCCAACTCAGGGTTAACGAAATAATCAAAACGGTGAATAACGAAGCCAAAAACTCACCAGCCATATCGGGCGACATGGCAAGCGGCATAAATGCTAAAATGGCAACAGCCGTAGCACCAAGCAATGGCAATGCAGTTTTTTGTGCCGTATTTACAAGAGCTTTGCTGCGGTCCATCCCATTTTTCAGGTCGACTAAAATACCGTCGGCAACTACAATAGCATTGTCAACCAACATTCCCATTGCCAAAATAATAGCAGCTAGCGTAACCCTGTGCAAGGGCAAACCAATGGCCAACATTACAATTAAAGTACCCAAAATAGTAAATACCAATCCGCTTGAAATAAGCAGTCCCGAACGGTAGCCCATGGCAAACATAAGCACCACAATTACAATACCTACCGAAATCATCAGGTTCAACATAAAATCTTTCACCGCAGCATCAACGCGGTCGGGCTGATAGTACACCTGATTTATTTCAATCCCGGCAGGCAATTCGGCTTGTAACTCCGCCAATTTAGCATCAAGGCTCTCTCCCAGTTTCACAACGTTGATTCCGCTTTCGTTTGATAGACCAAGTGTTAAACCCCGTTTATTGTTGTAGTATAGCGCCTCTTGTTTCGGCTCCATAGACGAACGGTTTATGGTGGCAATATCTCCCAAACGGAAATTGCCACCACTGGGAACCTGAATCAACAGGTTTTCAATTTCTTCGAGCGTTGTAATTTTACTTCCAACACCAACCCTTACCATTTCTGTTCCGGTTGTAATCGAGCCCGGATTAATAATAGCAGTTTCGTTTTGCATAGCAGCTGCAATCAACATGGGGTTAATATTTAAGCCAGCCAATTTTTCTGACGAAAAGACAACATCAATCGCTTCTGTTTCCTCTCCGAATACCTGTGAGCGACGAACACCATTAACCGACAAAAGTTCGCGTTCAATATATTCGGTATATTTTATTAGCTCTTTGTGCGAGTATCCTTCGGCAGTAACTGCGTATAAAATTCCGTAAACATCAGCAAAATCATCGTTTACAATGGGAGCATAAGCTCCCGATGGTAATTCACCTTTTGCATCGTTAATCTTACGGCGTAAATGGTCCCAAAGCTGCGGTAGCTGAGGTGTTTTTACCGCTGGTTGAATGTCTATGGTAATTAGGGAAACGCCCGGACGAGAAACAGAAGTTATTTCATCCACATTTTCCAGTTTCTGAATCTGCTTTTCTAATACATCAGTAACTTCCAATTCCACTTCGTGCGCTGTGGCTCCGGGGTAAACGGTAATTACCATGGCTGTTTTAATCGGGATTTCGGCATCCTCCAATTTCCCGATATTTGAATAAGCAATTAAACCTCCAACCAATACCGCAAACAGTATGGTGGAAATCATTGCCTTTTGGTTTAATAATCTTTCCAGCATTACAATAATCCTCCAATGTTAGTAGCAGCAGGTGTTTCAATTGGTTTTACTTCTTGTCCGTCGAGCAAATAATAAACGCCTGCTGTTACAATCTGCTCGCCAATATTTAGTCCTGACATAACAATTGCTCTTCCCTGTGCTCCATTCAACGAAATTTTAATTTCACGCTTTTCAACTTCTGAGTTGGCAGTATTATAAATCCATACATAGGTTTTATCTCTTTCGCGAAATAACGCCGAACCGGCCACTGACATTTGATTTCCTTGTGCTTGACAAAACATCGTTACCTCGGCTGTCATTCCCGGCGCAACTTTCATGTCATCGGTATTTCTGAACGAGAACTTAACTTCGTACAAACCATCGTCTAATGCCTTTTTGCTAACACTTAAAAGTTTAACCGGCAAGTTACTAACTCCTGCATTGCTGATGGTTAAGTAGCTGGTTTTGTCTGCTCTCACACGCTGCAATTGGCTTTCTGAAACCGAAACAATAGCCTCTAATTGCGAATTATCGATAACTGAAACAATGGCTTGTCCCGCACCTACAGTTTGGTGATTTTCAACAAATTTTTCGAATACATAAGCCGAAAATGGAGCTTTTAACTCGGTATCAGCCAAGTGATTTTGGGCATTTTCGTAGGCTGTTTTTGCCATTAAGTAACCCGACTGTACACGCTCGAAAGTATTGGCCGGAATTTTATCCTGTTCAGCCAATTGTTTATAGCGATTATACTCGGCTTCAGTTTGCGTAAACTGTGCTTTGGTCGTTTGTACCTGCAACTCGTAATCGCGTTTATCAATTGCTGCAATTACCTGTCCGGCGCGCACAAAGTCGCCTGTTTTAACCGTAAGTTTTAATAATGGCCCACCCACACGAAACGAAAGAGATGTAAGGCTATTCTCCTTAATCCTTCCATTAAAAACCATTTTGTTTCTTACAACAGCAGCCTTAATCGTTTCAACCTTAACATATTTAATTGTTTCGGTTTGAGTTTCATCGTCGCTCTTGCTTTTGCATCCTGTAAATGCAAAAATGGCTACGACCAATAAAATTGCTAAACTCTTAATCTTCATTTTTCTGACTATTTTTTGTTTTGTTTTTTGTTTCCTGCTAATTCGGTACAAATATATTTTCAACTGATACCTAACTACTTGAAAAAGTGAATGAAGTGCTAAAAGAAGTTCGTGAAGTGCTTAGCTTACGCCAGCTCCATTTCATTTATGCGCTCCTTTAAAGCTTTCATGCGTTTGTTTAATTCAAACTGCACACTGGTAATGGTTGATTTTGTGTAGTTCTGAGTAAGCTGAATATTGTTTTGTACACGTTTTGTAATTAGGTCGATATTGGTAAGAAGTGCATTTGCTACCTCCAGTCCTTCACTATCGTCATTGTTTAGGCCCAAATATGGGGCCTTCGCATTGTTTTGTTGAACAAGGAGCAAACCATCTAAAACTGTAAAATGCACCCGTTTGCCGTTGGTTTGATAATGCAGTAGAATGAAATTTTCAACACTAAAACGAATTTCGCGTATGTCGTTTAAAATGGGCATTAAATCTTCTTTTAACATGGCTTTTTGCCCAATCACCGATTTGTACGGATTTGATTTAAAATCAATGGTGACACCCGATGGCGCACCCATAACAAAATCGGCCTGTTCATTGTAAATAGGTTCGAGCATGGCGGCAAAGTGTTCCTTTCGAATACCAGAAACATCCGCGTTAAAAAACAAAATCACTTCGCCAGTTGCGTATTCTGCACCAAAGGCCATTGCATAACTCTTTCCTCGGTTTTCAGGCAGCTTTAAATATTCAAATTCGTAATGCATCGAAAGTGTTTCCAGCGCTGCTCGTGTATCGTCGGTTGAACCGTCGTCAACAACAATAATCTCGGCTTCCGGATTGTGTTTACAACATGCAGCAACCACTTTAAAAATGGTTTCTTCTTCGTTGTAGGTACAAATGATAATGCTTGTGTTCATTTTCGCTAGCTTTTGTTCTGAATACACTGGCAAAAATAGTGGTGTAATAATAAGCCAAATGAACCTTGTTCGCGAAATGATATAATTGCAGAGTGAAGTGAATTCTATTTTAAATATTACTTAGCAGTTTTACGTTTAAAAAAATCGTATTTTCAAGGGTTCATATTTAATACGACTTGCCATGCGCTTCAACCCGGAAATACTGCAACAAATAAATATTCAGCTTACTGGAATTATTGCCAAAGCAATTGAACTGGAAACCGTGTATGCCGACCGAATAAAAAATGTGCATCCGGTTTACCGACGAAGTGCCCAAAATCTTATCCATTATCTGGCATTTCGCACCTTCAAAATCGATGGACTGCAGCAACAACTTCGCAATCAGAGTTTACCAAGTCTTTCGAGCATTGAAGCCCATGTAATGGACAGCTTGCTTTCGATAAAAACAATTATCAATCATCTATTAAAAAATGAAACCAACGAAGATGCTACAGGAGTTGTTCGTGTTCACGAAAGCCAAAAGTTGTTGAAACGTAATACCAAACTTCTTTTTGGTTACAAATCGAAAAGAAGACTCACACGAATAATGGTTACGCTTCCACCCGAGGCTACCCACAATTACAAATTCGTACGTAATTTAATGGAAGTTGGAATGAACAGTGCCCGCATAAATTGTGCGCACGACACTCCTGCAGATTGGACCAACATGATTTCGAATGTGAAACAGGCCAAGGAAGAACTCCACAAAAATTGTAAAATTATGATGGATTTGGGTGGTCCTAAATTACGTACAGGAAGCATAAAACCCGGTCCGCAGGTAATTCACATAAAACCCAACCGAAATATGTTAGGGCAAGTTGTTTCTCCAGCAAAAATATGGATGGCAGCTCCCGGCTCTGAACGGCCAAAAGAAAAACCCAATGCGGTTATTCCTGTGGATAGCGATTGGCTGAAAACGGTAAAACGTCACTCGGAAATATTATTTACGGATAGCCGTAATAAAAAATGCAAAATAGTCATGGAAGGGCGCGAAGGAGAAGGGCGTTGGGGTGTTTGTTACGACTCGGCTTACTTGAGCACTGGCACTGACTTAACGCTAAAGCGTACAATAAAAAGTACAGGTGAAGAAATTGTAAAAACAGGAGAATTACTTCCGCTTCAGCAGTTTTTAAGTTTACACATTGGCGACACCTTGTTACTGACCAAAAATGCAATTGAAGGCGAAAATGCTATAATTAACAAGGATGGTGAAGTAACTGAGCCAGCACATATAGCTTGCACTCTGCCCGAAATATTTAGCGATGTTAAGGTGGGTGAACCCATTTATTTCGATGATGGAAAAATTGAAGGTTTTATTGAAGAAGTACAAAATGATTTTTTGAAAATAGTAATTACCTACGCCCGTGATAATGGTGGCAAACTAAAAGCAGACAAAGGCATTAACCTACCTGACTCGGATTTACAAATAAGTGGATTAACCGCAAAAGACAAAGAAGATTTGAAGTTTGTGGGCAAATATGCCGATGCGGTAAATTTCTCGTTTGTAAACACCGAAAACGACGTAAAAGAATTGCTGGATGAACTAGAAGATTTGGATGCCAATATTGGAATTATCTTCAAAATAGAAACACAAAAAGGTTTTAAAAACCTGCCACTAATTTTGTTGAAAGGAATGCAAACTTACCCCATTGGAGTTATGATTGCCCGTGGCGATTTAGCCATTGAAACCGGTTGGAAGAATTTTGCTTCGATACAAGAAGAGATTTTACGAATTTGCGAAGCCGCACACATTCCAGATGTTTGGGCAACACAGGTACTGGAAAATCTGGCAAAAAAAGGAGTTCCCTCGCGTGCCGAAATCACAGATGCAGCCATGGCAAACCGCGCCGAATGTGTTATGCTAAACAAAGGCTTTTACATTACAAAAGCAGTTAAAATGCTGGACAAAATTTTACGACGCATGCAGCGCTTTCAGAAAAAGAAAGATACGCTTTTACCACGATTGGAAAATGCCGAGGGATTGCAGCTTTCGCATAAGGAGTTTGATGTGTAAAAGAAGTCAGAAGTTGGGAGTTAGAAGTCAGAAGAAAAACCACGAACAAAACCTTTTATTTCTCTACAGCTCAGTGACTTAAAGATACAAAACCACGTTATTCCTTCATGTTTCAAAATTATTTCGGGCGGTAAACCTCGAATATTTTTACGGCCTTGTATTTACCATAAAACTTCACCTCATCAACAAATTTGGTTTTATAATCCGAAGTGGTTTTAATCAGTTTCTCACCAAACTCAGGCGTTACTAATATTTGCTTTTTATAGGGTTTGCATTGTTTCTGTATACGAGCTGCTGTGTTTAATACATCGCCATGAAATGCCAATTCGCGTTTCACTTCACCCACCTCGGCTGCCATAACTTTACCAACGTTTATCGATGCGGTAAAAACCGGATGTAAACCATACTCACTTTCAAAATACGACCTACGTTTTTCCAGGGCCTCTTCGTACAAACAAAAGAAATCAACCGTAGCTTTAAAATTCTTAAGCTTTCGGGCATTCCAGGTAATTACAACCTCGTCGCCAACAAACTGATATACACGCCCACCGGTGGCTAAAAGCGATGCCGATACACATCTAAAACAATCTTGTATAAAATGACTATAACGATGGTGTCCAAGCTTCTCAGCCGAAGAAGTTGACGATTGCAAATCGAGAAACATAAAAATATGCTCCTCCTCGCGTGGCTTTTGGTAATAACCTGCCATAATTCGTCCCAATGGAGCATAACCTACCTGATGAAATAAGGTGCTCATTAACTGATACACGTAACTCCAAATAAACATTACCAAAAGAAAAAACAGGCTGGTTGAATTAAACAGGAAACTCCCCATTTTCGAAATAGTTTCGCTAAACGACAGTGCATAATCGATACTATAATGAACAATTCCCAGCAAAACACCAATTCCTGCAAAAACACTTAAATCAAATAAAACCATAACCGCAGTTAAACGCCTTATTTTATATTTTTGAATCAATCGCGGATAAACAAAGTTCAGTGTAAACCAGCTAAAAACGGCAAACATCGAAATAATTGCCGACGACCAAATCACCTGTTCAGTCACAAACTCCATCCCCTTGGTAAGCACATCCGAAATATCATCGACACGTGCACCCAACATTCGCATAAAAATGGATAGGCGAATGGCAATATTCCAATAAATTAAAGTAAACAGCAGCAATTTTAGCTGATACTTAAGCATGGCACGTTTATAAATTCGGTTTAATTTAGCCATTAAGCAGGTAATTCAATTTCTATTATATACGTATTAAATACATGGTAAAAAATGTAAGCACAGCGGTAACAAAGCTATACATGAAAAAATTATAAGAATACCTGAGTAACTTATATTTCTGGGCAAGCACTTTACCTAAGTTATATTGGTCTTTAGTAAGCGCGCCGTACAAATAATCATAATCATCCATCATTTCCTTTATACCCTCTTCGTACTTCGCATAAGGCATTTTAAATATGTTGCCAAAAAATAAGAGGTTCAATTTTTTAGCCTTTAAATCTTCATCTCTATAATTTCCGTCACCAAATTTTGGACGAACCGATAGAATGGCAAAAATTAAAGAGATTAAACAGCCAATCATTAAAACTAATCCGGGAACTAAAAAGTTTGGTCCTTCGCCTGCTCTAAAGTTAATGGCACTGGTACTCATTAAAACCGATACAATCACCGCATTAATGGTAAGCATTATATTTGCTTTGTTATCAGCTATCGAACTCAAATTAATCTGATTTCGTGCCGTTAAACGAAACATGGTTTCAATCCCCCTAACCGTATTTTTTACGGGTGTTTTTTTGGTAGGGACAGGCGCTTCCTTGGCTATAGACAGTTTTTTGATCCTTTTCTCCACCTTTTTTATGTTTTGAGTTTTTATCGGTTCCAGATTTTCTTTTGCGTAATTTGTCAGGTACTCAATTCTTTTAATAAATTTCAGGGTTTCCTTCCAATAGTCCAGTTTCGAACATTTCTGTTCAAGAAATTGGCACATCTCTTTACGCAGCAGATTCGAAATTTCCATAAAATTTTCCATTCCTGTGTGCACATGATC
>JAUVDE010000074.1 GCA_030595485.1 Draconibacterium sp. | reverse complement strand
AACTTGCAACACCTTATAATGTGTATCGGGGCCACTTCCCTGAGGATCCATGGCTAGGCTGATAACCGTTGGTTTGTATTTTCTAAAATCTTCAAGAATGGGTAAAACATCTCTGTCGTAGTTTGACTCTCCCGAATAGAAACCTAATCTAAGGTGGTGTACATTTTTTACACTTATTCCGTAATGTACCCAAACCAACTCTTCCTCCAGTTCTCTTATCATCCCTTTTAAAGTCTGTACTTTGGGCGGATTTTTTCCACCATCATAACTTTTTCTGAGCGATATTAGAATTTCATTCATTACATCCCGAAGTTCACCAATATCACTTGCTTTCCAGATTGTCACCATTGCTCTAATCAAACGATGACTGACTGCTCTGCGTTTCTCTTCATCATCCTGTGCGGCAATACTATCCAGGTAGTGATAGATGTCTTTTCCCCATTTATGTTTATATCCATAGGTGAAAAAGTCAGGATTTTCTATCATTTCAATCTTTCCATGATTTATTAAATCCTGCGTGTCAAGAATTAAATCGGATAAAAATTTATTTGTAACGGCAGTAAAACCAGAAGTTAGTACAGAAAAATGCAAATCATTGCTTGCATCGCGTGACTGTCGGGTGGTAACCGGCATAATTCCTAACATAATATCATCATGATGAGGACCGGTATGATAATATGTCTGCTTTGTTTCCTTTTTCATTCCTTTGCGCATTTTAACCTGAATAGAATCGATTACAGACTGGACTGTATTTTCACTCAGGTCAGGAATCATGCTGCAATACTTATCGGCTTTCAAATCTTCAATTTCCAGCTTTGGTCCATATTTATTAATTTTCTTACAAAGTTCAATTACTGCTCTTTCTGTTTTCTGGTGGTTCCATGTGCCGCAGGCATAATAGCAATTAATACTGTCTTCCAGTTTTACGGCAGCGCCATCGGTTAAATAAAAGCGGCCATTTTTAAGCTTCTGCAAAGACGTTGCCGGATAATTTACCGACTGCTTCAATTCTAATGAGCTTTTAATAACATCGGCAATTGCCTCACCGGCAGCGTAAATAATTGCTTTGTTTGTCGGATTAAAACTCAGTGTGCCAAGGCCAATTGTAATTACCAAACGATTGCGCGAAACTTCAATCCCTCCTAAATCGGCGGCTGTAATTGCCTGTGTTTCGAAATTGGTTTTTGTTAAACGGGTAGTGGAAAAGTGGTCAGAACCACGGGTATTAAATGCAATGTGTCCGTCAGGTCCAATTCCTCCAAGAAAAAATCCGATTCCTCCCTTATCTCTAATCTTATCTTCGTAAGCGGTACACCAGTTATCTATTTTAAATATCGACTCTTGTTGCAGTTGCTCAAGGTGCGTTTTGGCTTCGCGATAACGCAAAGTAAGATCAATAATAAAATCAGGAAACACCTCAGAAAAATGCTTTCCTTCTGCCAGTATTATTTCTTCTGAATTAATGAGCAGTGCTTTTTCTTTATCAAAGCCAAATGGATTGATATATTGTTGTATTGCATTGTTGTACAGGCTATTGTGTTGTTTTGGATTGATGGGAAAAAATTCACCCATTTGCACAAAGCATAGTTCACCTAATTCGGGTTTTTTTACTCCACCCAAGCCATACTTTTCCAACAGGTCTTTACCTTTTTTGTTATTCCAGTTATCGAGCAGCATATGGGTAAAATCGAGAAAATACTGTGCTGATTTTCCTGTTGGCAGGCTAACTACTCCCTTCGGATTTTCGCTTACCCATTCTAAAAAACTTAATGCCGAAAGTAAACCCAATTTTGGAAAACCTTCTGTAGTAATATAAGGAATACGGGTTGAAATCTCTTGTGATTTGGCTCCTTCAAAAAATGCTTTCTCAACCTTTGTGAAATTATGTTCCATGTGTAATTTATTTTGAAATTCGCTCTAATGCATAGGCAGCCGCACCCATTGTACCGGCTTTTGGTCCAAGTTCTGAGAACTGGATTTGTGTATCGTTACTAATGTCGCGATTGCTAAACGTATGAATGGCCTGTTGAATTGGCGCCAGAATAAACTGATTGGCCACGGCAACTTGTCCACCAATAATAATTAACTCGGGATTAAAAATCTGAATAAGATAGGCCATGCCGCGTCCTAGCCATTTTCCCACTTCGGCAAATAATGAAATGGCAAACTGGTCGCCCGAGTTAGCTGCTTGAATAACGATTGAAATATCAATTTTACTCAAGTCATTACCCACTAATTCTTTAATCAACGATGAGTTTCCTTGTTCAATTCCTTCGCGGGCCTGACGAGCAATGGCTTTTGCCGAAACAATCGTTTCTAAACAACCTTGTTTTCCGCAAACACACAATACTCCGTTATCGGCTAATGGTAAGTGACCAAATTCGCCCGAGTAGCCCGATTTCCCGGTGTATAATTTTCCATTCATTATAATTCCCAAACCTAAACCCCAGTCGGCTTGCAACATCAGTACATTTTTTTTGCCTTTTGCCAATCCAAAATGTTGCTCGGCAAAGGTACGTACCTTCGAGTCGTGGCTAAAAAATACAGGAATCCCGAAAATATTTTTTAATTCGTCGAGTAGATTTTTAACATCAGGGAAATACGTTTGGTTGATACCTGCTTTTTGATTGATTAAACCGGGTAGTTCCAAACCTGCAACCAAAATTTTATCGCGCGAAATATTACTTTCCTGCACAACCTCTTCCAGTTTTTGGCTAACCTGTTTAAAAATATCGAGGTCCGATTGCATTTTAATAGGGAAATAATGAGGTCCGCTAACTTCCTGGTTGTTGCTGTTATAAATCGAAATAATTGTACGTGTAACGTTTATGGTAATCCCAACTACATAAAATCCGTCTTCAACCAAACCATAAATATTTGGGCGTCGGCCACCGCTTGAATCTCCACGGCCAAGTTCTTCAACCAAACCATCTGCAATTAATTCAACCAGTAAACTGTTAATTTTTGGAGTACTTAATTTAATTTGCTTGGACAATTTAGAGTTTGAAAGTGGGCCGTTAAAATAGATGGCACGTAAAATATGTTTTTTGTGAGCAATTTTTTTTAGCTCAACTGCCTGGCTTTGGTTTCCAGTATTTTTAAAAAGTTTTTCCATAATCGTTACTTGCAAAATTCAGAATAATATAAATATGAAACAAGTCTCTTTGTAAAAAAATTAAAAAGAAACATGTGATTTTGCTAAATTTAACTATTCATTTACAATTCATAAAAAAATAATGAGGAAATTTTCAAATGTTGGGTTTTTTAAAAGATATTTAGGCTCGTGTTGTTAAATGAAATAAATTGTAAATCATGTTTTTAAGAAAGTTTTTAACACTTGTTTTTGTTGTTACGGTTTTGTTAGGTAATGCTCAATCGCGTAAAATCATAAATATCCCCGATATTGAAGGCTACCAAACTTTAAAATGCGATTTTCATATGCATACTGTTTTTTCCGATGGAACAGTTTGGCCTACCGTACGAATTGATGAAGCCTGGAAAGAGGGGCTTGATGCCATTTCAATTACCGACCACATTGAATACCGGCCCCATTCGATTGATGTTGTTGCCGATCATAATCGTTCGTACGAGCTTGCTGAGCCACTTTCGAAACAAAAAGATATACTATTAGTACATGGGGCCGAAATTACACGCAGTATGCCGCCGGGACATTTAAATGCTTTGTTTATTACCAATGCAAATTTGTTAGAGCGCGACGATGTTAATGATGCCATAAAAGAAGCGCGCGATCAGGGAGCATTTATTATGTGGAATCACCCTTGTTGGAAAGCACAGCAGCCCGACACCACGCTATGGTGGGACGAACATTCTTATTTGTTCGAGAATAATATGATGCATGGAATTGAAGTATTTAATTGGGGACTTTGCCCTGAAGCATTAGCATGGGCAAACGAAAAAAATTTAACGATTATTGGTAGTACCGATGTTCATGGCCCCATGAATGTTAAAAATGGACATCGCCCGATGACACTGGTTTTTGCAAAAAGTAGGACAGAGGGAGGATTAAAGGAAGCCATGTTTAGTGGAAGAACAGCCATTTATTTCGAGAATACGCTTGTTGGAAAATCGGCATTGCTTGAGCCTTTGTTTTTCGCATCCTTAGAAATTGAAGAGAAACCCTTAAAGCTTCGAAACGAGTTGGATAAGACTGTTTCTATCAGAAACAATTCGGATCTTGATTACGAATTGGAATTGGTACAGCCAGGTGTAGGTTTTGATGCCCCAACTAAAGTAACTTTAAAGGCGCAACATGTAACTTCGCTCACTTTAAGCGGAAATTCTGATGAAATTGGCAACACACGAAAATTGAATGTGTATTACCGTGTGAAAAATATGCTTACCGACGTGAACGAAAATCTTGTTGTAACCTTTACTTTCAGAAACAATTAGTGTCTGTAAGAAAACTCTGTTCTCGACGTTTTCTTATTCGTCACTTTGAAATATTTATACATTTCTTACAGAAATTAAATGTCGAAATCAAGAAAAAAAGAACCGCCACTTTTTGAACAAATAATTATAAATAACGAAGAAATTTCGCCCGATGTTTATGTGATTTCTTTTCAACGAAACTTTGAGTTTCAACCCGGGCAAGTGGTTAAAATTGGTGTCGATACGAAACATCCTCCACGTATTTACAGTATTTGTAGCGGAAATCACGAAGATGAGGTGCGAATTCTCTTTAATATTAAAGAGGATGGTTTTTTAACCCCTAAAATGGGAGCTATGATTCCGGGAGATAAACTACTGGTTTCGAAACCTTACGGAACCTTTTTAGGAACATCTAAACCATCGTGGTGGATTGCAACGGGTACCGGAATTGCTCCATTTTACAGTATGTTTCGTTCCGGAATGGATGCTCATAAAAAGCTGATTCACGGTGTGGCACAATTAAATCAGTTTTATTTTGAGGATGAATTGGAATGGGGTTTGGGCGATAACTACGTTCGTTGTTGTTCGCAAGAATCATCGTGCGATGTAATAACAGGAAGAGTTACTAGCTACCTTTCGGAGTTGGATAGTTTCCCCGATGTGAAATTTTACCTCTGTGGAAAACCTTTGATGGTGGTTGAAGTACGCGATTTGCTGATTGCTAAAGGCGTTCCGTACGAAAATATTCTGGCTGAAATATATTTTTAACAGAACATTTGTTGTTTACCCTGTAATATTTGTAAATTGCTGAGACCAATTTAAAAATCAATTAAAAAATACAAAATGAAACGTACCTTTATTTTAACCACCCTAATGCTAATTGCATTTATTGGTGTACAAGCACAATCATTAGAAAAAATCTTAGAAAAACACTATGACGCTACGGGTGTTGAGAAAATGGCCGATGTAAAAACATTCAATATTAAAGCTAAAATGAGCATGATGGGAATGGAAATGCCAATGACCATGAAAATTAAAAAACCCAATAAATTCAGAGTTGATGTTGAAATGATGGGGCAGAAAACAACAGCTGCTTTTGATGGACAAAAAGGCTGGATGGTTAATCCTGCAATGGGTTCCGGAGTTAAGGAATTAAGCGGAGATGAGTTGAAACAACAAATGTCGCAAACCGATATGGAAGGCGAATTGTATAATTACGCCAAAAAAGGAAGTACGGCAGAATATTTAGGCAAAGAAGGCGATTCTCATAAAATTAAACTTACCCTAAAAGACGGCACGTATAAAACCTATTTTATCGATGCTTCTTCTTATTTAATTTCGAAAGTTAAGGCTAAAGTTGAAGCGATGGGACAGCAAATGGATGTTGAAACGAAATTTACAGAATACCAGGATATAGATGGAATGAAGATGCCGAAGAAAATTGAAGCTTCAATGCCGATGGGTACGATGACAACAACGATGGATGAAATAAAATTGAACGAGAAAATTGACGACTCGGTTTTTGCTAAACCAGCTAACTAGTTTTATCTATAAAAAAATATTCAAGGGCGGTTTTTCCGCCCTTTTTTGTGATCGTTTTTTAAGAATTGTAAGCTAATTTAATAGAGTTGATGGGTGAATTGTAGAATCTTAACTTCTGAAGTATAGTGTTTTAACATCGTTTAAATAAATGTGGCATTTAATTGTTTGAACTTTGTATAAATCCAAAATCAAACCATTATGAAGTTTAAAATTCTACCTTTTTTTATCCTTGTGTTTTTAGGTTTTACTTATAATGTTACCGCCCAAAACCCTTTAAAAATAGGCCATGTAAATGTTCAGGAGTTGGTACAGAAACACCCCGAAATGGATAGTGTTCGTGCTGTGCTGGAACAAGAGCAGACCGACATGCAGCAAATTTACGACGAAATGATGGCTGAACACGAAAAGAAATTGAAAATTTTTGAAGCCGAAAGTGCCAGTTATTCCGCTTTTGTAAAAGAAACCAAACAAGCAGAAATAATTGAACTGGCGCAAAAAGTTCAAAACTACAACCAAAGGGCTCAGCAACAAATGCAGCAACGTAACATGGAGCTCATTCAACCTATTTATAAGGATATTAACCAGGAAATTTCCAACGTAGCAGGCTACGATAATTTCACCTACATATTAGATGTTAGCAATGGTTCAGTCGCTTATATCTCCCCCGAAAGTGAGGATATTACTGCTTTGGTATTGGAAAAAGTCCAGAAAAAATAGGAATTTCATGCAAAGCAAAGAAGGAGCGCAAAGCTCGCTAAGAATTATTCTCTGTCTTCTTTGCGAAATCTCTGCGCCCTCTGCGTGAACTTTTGCTACCGTTAAATAAGTAAACTCAACCGTTAAATAAATGCCCCTTTTTATTTCGGATTATTCACCCCACATTTGAGTTAACCAATTTTCAATGGCTATGAAGACATTATTAATTATATCCTGTTTTTTATTAGTAAATTGTTTTGTGGGTTTCGCTCAAATCGAACCCATACTTTTGCATCCCGAAAATGGGAAGGAGTATTTCTATCAGTTTACCGATTTGCAATACATTGCAAACGACGACGGTCTAAAATTATCTGAGTTAAGAAAACAGAAAACTTTACACATAAAATTCTCCAATGTTCAGTCCGAGAATAAAGAGTTACTGCAGGTTGTGGTTATTCAAAACAAAGCAGATAAGCCACTGAGAAAACCCATTGAAACTATCGATTACATGTATCCCTATTTAGAGGATACTTATTTCGGGAAACGTTACGATAATTATTACGAGGAGTTGATCTGTGATATTGAATTTCAATTCGAATTTGATTATGCAACAAGTGAGGTTAAACTGTATAATAGAGCAGATGTTTTATTAAAAGTTCGGGAAATTCTTAAGCGAAAGGAATTTGATAAAAAAGGTATTGACCGTTACACTACCGAATTTAACGAAAAAGGTATACCTGAAATAACAAAACGACTGAATTCCATTTACCGGATTTCGATGGACTCTGAACCTGAGATAAATAATACTGAAGAATTTAAAACGAAAGTTATTGTAAAAGATTCTTTTGGAAATATCAGTGCAAAACGTTGGGATAAAACCCCCGGATTATATTCGTTAAATATTTTAAGCCACCTAAAAGAATACTACCTGAAGAACTATAACCGAATTGAAATAGATTCAACAAAACAAAATGGTTGGGCAGCAAGGAATCCTGATAAGCGTTTTTACCACGAGAATGATATCCGCTTACTACGCCAGAAGAATATTTCAGAAAACCGTTTTACCATCTCAGGAAAAATTGAAAATCCGAAATATAAAAAAGTAACACTTGCTGTTTTGAAAAATCCATATGGCACCGAGCTACATCAGGAATCAGTTTTTCTGGATGAGAATAACACTTTCCAAATTGAAACTGAATTAAATCACCCGGGTATTGTGATGTTACAGTTTGGTAATACGAATCAGTCGCGCGAACTTCCAATATTCTTAATTTATGCAGAACCTGGTAGTAGAATTGAATTAAATGATGGTGGAGAAACATTTCTTGAGAATGTTGAGTTTGAGGGAGATTTTAGCAATGCAGCAAAAATGCTTTGTGAATTTCGAAAAAAACATAAGCTTGTTAACAATCTTAATTTAGAAACTACTTTTTGGCAAAACATGAACCATAAAGTTGATTATGCCGATTTTGAAGTGGCATTAAAAGATTTCGATTCCTTTTCAGAAGCATTTAAGAATGAAATTGATGAAACAGCCTTTGAGTTTATTGAAAAAGAAATGAAAGCTCAGTTCTTCTCTGGATCTTTGTTATATAGCAGGCAAAAAGAAACTTATCTAAACGATGCGTTTGCAAGACCATATTTTAAAGATTATGAAAAGGTTGATATTCAATTTTTGCAGAGGTATATAGAAAACAATTCAATAAATGAACTGTATAACGAATTTGGAATTTATTCTCGCATAATGGCGGGCGTTTACTTAGCATCTCAACTAGAGAAAACCGTTCAAACTCAAAAGCTTCATAAAATAGAATTGGATTACTTTATTGTGCTTTCTTCGGGTATTCTATATCCTAGTTCTTATTTGAATTTAGAGCTGTTAAAAGTTATTTTAAGCGGACATGCTTATTATTCAAGTGTTGCAAAATTTATTCAGTATCATAAAACGCACATTAATAATCAGCTCTCAAAAAATAATCAGCTTTTAATACAAAAGGCTGATGAATACTCCGATTTAGCAATGCGCTTATGCAACAATCTGGAGTTTGTTGATGCCCTGAAAAGTTTGAATACTACCCATAATAATTGGGAGAGCAGTGATTATATTCCACCCAACAAGTTTTTTAATGATAAAGGAGAACAAGTTTATTTAAAGAGTTTTTTTGGTGAAAAACCAACAGTTTTTTATGTTGTACAAAATTGGGGAACCGAACGGTATTATTTCGATGATTTGGCAAATGAAAATCCTGCCATCAATTTTGTAATGATTATGGAGGGCAGTAACTTTCAGGAGTGGACAGATTACATGGAACGTGCCGAACCCGTGGCCAATCAATTATTTTTTATCAATACCGAAAAAGAGTTAAAGAGTATTTTTAAGAAGGATTACAGGCATTTCATTGTTTACGATAAAAATGGTATTCGTTTTGCTTTTGCCAGCAATCCACTTGATGCAAAAAATTTTGCTAAACAAAGTTTGCAACCACCTAAAAAAAAAGAACTAAATAAAAGTCAACTGCAACTCATAATTATACTATTAGGATCAATCCTATGCGCACTAATTATAGGTTTAACCATTTGGAAATGGCGGGTTCGGCAGCGCTTTCGTAAGGAAGAACAACATCGGAAACTCCGAGAGCTGGAACTAACGGCAATCCGGTCGCAAATGAATCCCCATTTTCTTTTTAATGCTTTGAACTCGGTGCAAAACCTGGTTCAGCAAAACAAGGGCCGCGAGGCCCATTTGTATTTAGCCGATTTTGCCGGGCTAATACGAAAAGTGCTAAACAACTCTGAAAAAGAAGAAGTGTCGCTGGCCGAAGAACTGGAAATGATAGAACAGTATTTAAATCTTGAAAAATTGCGTTTCGATTTTGAGTTTGTACTTTCTGTTTCCGAAGAAATTGACAGCCACAACACTTTGGTTCCAAGCATGCTTTTACAGCCTTTTGTCGAAAATGCAGTAATTCACGGTTTGCAAAGTAAAGAGGGTTATAAACGATTAAAAATCGAAATATTAAAGTCTGATTTGGGAATAAATATTGGTATTGAAGACAATGGAATTGGCCGCGCAGCAGCAAAAGAAATAGCCAAAGCTAAAAATGGTAAAGGCACCAAGCTTATGAAAGAGCGACTTGAAATCCTTCAGGAAAAACAAGGCGAAAAATATAGTTTGGAAATAGTGGATTTGAAAGAAGGAACCCGGGTTGAGATTGTAATCCCGGAAGAAAGTTGAAGAGGTTCACGCAAAGAAAAAGAGAAGCGCAAAGTTCGCAAAAATCTATTTGTTCTCTTTGCGAAACCTTAGCGCCCTTTGCGTGAACATTCTTTTTTACATAACTTGTAAACTTTAAAACTCACAAACGATGAACGAAAACGACCTTTCCTACAAAATAATAGGTGCGGCAATTGAACTTCATAAAACTGTTGGCCCGGGCTTATTGGAATCATGCTACGAAAATGCCTTGGCTTTTGAATTAAGAGAAATGGGATTTGATGTAAAACAACAGGTTCCCAGACCATTTATTTATAAAGAGGTGAAGCAAGATGTTGGCTACCGGATTGATTTGATCGTAAATAATAAAATACTAATTGAAGTGAAATCAGTAGAAACTTTAGCTCCGGTACATTATGCGCAAACCTTAACTTATCTGCGTTTGTCTGGGATTAAACTCGGACTTTTAATCAATTTCAATTCTAATACCTTGACAAAAGGAATTCACAGAATAGTAAACAACTTATAAAATTATTTGCACTCTTTGCGAAATCTCTGCGAACTTTGCGTGAACTTTTTCAAATGAAAATTAAATCGATAATAGTAGACGACGAAAAACACGGACGTGAAAACCTTGCAGGGATTCTTGCTGAATATTGCCCAGATGTGCAGGTTTTAGGAGAAACGGACTCGGTTGAAGGTGCTATTACTATGATTCAAAAAAAAGCACCCGATTTGGTTTTTCTTGATATTGAGATGCCCAAAGCCAATGGTTTTCAACTGTTAGAATATTTCTCGGAAATAAACTTTGAAGTAATATTTGTTACCGCCTACGACAATTATGCCATAAAAGCCATTCGTTTTTCAGCAGCCGATTATATTC
>JAUVDE010000284.1 GCA_030595485.1 Draconibacterium sp. | reverse complement strand
AAAAAAGTGGGCCTCAGTTCAATATGAAAAAAGGCTTGACCTTAACTCTTATTGCCGGACTCCTGTCTGCCGTATTTGGAATTTCGCTGGAATACGGGCAACCAATCTCAGATGTGGCGGCAAAATATGGGGCAGGTCATTTCGAAGGGAATGCAAAGCTTATTGTATCAACGGCTGGCTGTTTTTTTACAAACTTAATTTGGTTTGTTATTATGGGTTTTAAACAAGGTACTATTAAGGAAATTGTTAAAACTGGTGATATCGGGCGAAAATCATTTTTGAGCAATTATTTATTAGCTGCTTTTGGTGGCTCATTGTGGTATCTCCAGTTTTTCTTTTATGGATTGGGACATGTACGGATGGGAAATTTTATGTTTGCAAGTTGGGTCATTCACATGTCGATGCTAATATTTTTTAGCTATATAATTGGACTGGTTCTGAAAGAATGGAAAAACGTAAAAAGAAAAACCTATGTCAGATTAATTATTGCATTGCTTATCCTAATCATATCTTTTGTTGTTATGACTTATGGTTCGATGCAGGGCGAAAAAATAGCGGTGGTTGAACAAGTGACTATCAGAAAGTAAAAATTAGAATATATATGAAAACAAAAAGACAATTAATATTTCTTCTTTTAGTTTTAACAATAGCTTTTGCTAAAGCTCAAAACACCAATGATTGGAAAAACCCTCAAATAATCGATATAAACAAAGAGCATACCACCGCAACGTTTTCAACTTATAAAAATGAAGCTGATGCACTTCAGTTTAAAACAACGGATTCTGAAATTTACGGCATTGGTGGCGATGATTCCTGGGGTGCCAAAACACATAAAAAATATATTGTTGATGGCAACGAAGCTATTTCTTTTGCATTTATTATCTCTCCGATTCTATAAGTTATTTAAACCGTAATATTTCAAAAAAACATAAAATGAAACAATTTATCATCATCACCATTGTAGCAATTTTAACAATAGCTTGCAGTGCAGACAAAAGTAAAAGTACGAAAACGGGTATCTGGTTCAACCAGCCTGCTACCACATGGAACGAAGCCATCCCAATCGGCAACGGAACCCTCGGCGGAATGGTTTACGGAGGCATTGAGTCGGACACCATCAAAATAAATGAAGAAACTTTATGGTCTGGCGGTCCACGTGATTTACAGAATTACGATGCTATAAACCATCTATCCAAAATTCGTCAGTTGCTCCTTAACGACAAAACTAAAAAAGCTGAAAAATTAATTAACGAGACCATGCTTGGGGAATATAATGAAAGCTATATGCCAATGGGCGATTTGGTTATAAATTCAAACCCAAATGGCAAGGCAGAAAATTATACTCGTCAACTCGATCTTGAAAATGGACTGGTAACTACCAATTATTCAATTCATAGTATTGAATACAAAAAGGAAGTTTTTGCATCTTTTCCCGACAAAACAATTGTGATAAAACTGTCAGCCAACAAATCAGGGCAATTGAATTTTTCCACTTCTCTAACAAGTTTATTAAAACACAAGGTTGAAGTAGTAGGCAATCAGATAATTTTAAGCGGAAATGCACCCAAACATGCTTATCCAGACTATCTTGGCAAAATACCACCGGTATATGAAGATGGTTATGGAATGCGTTTTCAAATGAATTTATTGGTGCGAAATAAAGGAGGGGTAGTAAAAAGTATAAACAATGAAATTGTTGTGGAGAATGCTGATGAAGTAGAACTAATTTTAACCGCTGCCACTAGTTTTAACGGTTTCGATAAAAATCCGGTAACCGAAGGAAAAGACTACAAAGCAATTTGCGAAAAACGAATCGCTGCTCTTGAAGAACTAAATTACAAGGAGTTGAAAAATCGCCACATCGAAGATTATTCTGAATTGTTTGGTAGGGTTAGCCTCAATTTGGGTGAAAGCGAATCAAGTGACCTTCCTATTAACGAACGCATAACGAACTATAAACCAGATGAAGACCCGGAACTAACTTCTCTCTATTTTCAGTTTGGAAGGTATTTGCTAATTTCCAGTTCTCGCCCAGGAAAATTTGCGCAACCTGCAAATTTGCAGGGAATTTGGAGTCGCTTGTTACAACCCGGCTGGAGTTCCAACTGGACACTTAACTGCAACGCTCAAATTAACTACTGGGGAGTGGAAATTGCTAACCTTTCGGAATGTCATTTGCCATTAGTTGAACTGACTAAAGAACTTTCGGTTGATGGAGCCCTTACAGCAAAAAACATGTATGGAGCAAGCGGTTGGATTGCCCACCACAATGCAGATATCTGGCGAACAACATCACCTGTTGGAGGCAGCGGTTTATGGGCAATTTACCAGGTGGGAAGCGCGTGGCTGTGTCATCACCTTTGGGAACACTACGAATTTACCCTCGATAAAGAATATTTAAAGGACGTTTACCCAGTAATGAAGGGTGCGGCACAATTTTATATGGATAATCTACAGCGAGATGAAGATGGTTTTTTAGTTACTAACCCTTCAGAATCTTTTGAAAACCATTTTAAAAAACCTGACGGAACAACCGGCTGGGCTTGTGTTGGTGCAACTCAGGACATGCAAATTATCCGCGACCTTTTTCAAAATTGTAAACTTGCACTTGCCGAATTGAATATTGACAAAGAGTTCGATACAAAACTTGATGAATATCTTACTCAACTTCTGCCAATGAGAATTAGTCCAACAACCGGTCGTTTGCAGGAGTGGAAAGACGATTGGAAATCGGCTAACCATAATTCGGGACAAGTTGCTCATGGTTGGGGATTGGCAGTTGGCAACCAGATTTCGACTCGCGAAACACCTGAACTGGCAGCAGCATTTACAAAAACTCTGGAATACAGAAAGCCATGGGAAACAAATGAATGTGGAAGTTGGACAGGAAGCTTTTCTGCTAAATTTTGGGCAAGGCTGGGAGATGGACAAATGCTCCAAACTGTATTTGACAACCATTTTAACTGGGCAATATTTCCCAATTTAACTTCCAATTTCCGTGGGTTTTGGGAGATTGATGGTAACCTCGGAATTACAGCTTCCATTGCAGAAATGTTGTTACAAAGCCACACCGGCGAAATTGTTTTGCTACCTGCACTTCCAACAAAATATCCTAACGGTGAAGTAAAAGGTTTACGTGCCCGAAATGGTTTTGAGATTGATATGAAGTGGGAAAATAATGAATTGGTAGGAGCAGTGATTTTCTCTGAGAATGGAAAAGAATGTAAAGTTCGGTATAAAGAGAAAGTAATAACTCTACATATGAAAAAGGATGAAAAGTTGACTTTGGCAGTTAATAGTTTTTATGAATGAGAAGTTGTATTAATTCTGCCGGGTAAAAAATGAGTTGATTAAAATATAACATTAAAACCGAAAAGCTATTAGCTTAGAGTAAATACAGTAAATTAAAAAGATATCAGACATGAACTTCTCAAAATTAATCACAATAACTCTTACGCTTCTAATTCTTTGTTCATTTAAGGAAACAAAAGATTCAGAGGAATCTCACCTTAAACTTTGGTACAAGCAACCGGCAGATGCATCGGTAAAAGATTCGCCCGATGGATGGAAAGACGATGCTGAATGGCTTAAAGCACTTCCCCTTGGCAATGGCTCTCTGGGGCTAATGGTTTTTGGCGATGTAAACAAAGAACGCATTCAACTTAACGAAGAAAGCATGTGGTCGGGCAGCCCGTCTGATAACGATAATCCTAATGCATTTGCCCAGCAGGATAAAATAAGAGAGTTGCTTTTTGATGGAAAATATAAAGAAGCCACTAAATTGACCAATAAAACTCAGGTTTGTAAAGGTTTGGGTTCTGGTCATGGCAATGGCTCGACAGTTCCTTTTGGCTGTTTTCAAACCCTTGGCGATTTATGGATTGATAATGGCAAACAAGCTGACTATGAAAACTATTATCGCGAGCTCGACCTTGAAGATGCAGTTATTCGTGTAAATTATTCGCAGGGAGGTGTAAACTTTAAAAGGGAAATATTTACCAGTCAGCCCGACCAGGTAATGGTTGCCCGATTTACCGCCGACAAACCCGGGCAAATATCTTTTAGCTGTTCAATGAATCGCCCGGAGCGTTTTAAATGCTATTCCGAAAATAACCAATTGATTATGTCCGGTGCTCTTTCCGATGGAAAAGGGGGCGATGGATTGCAATACATGGCAAGGTTAAAGGCAATAAATAAAAATGGAAAAGTGAGTTACAAAGATTCAACGATTGTTGTGGAGAATGCTGATGAGGTAATTCTTTATCTTTCTGCATCTACTAATTATGAACTAAAATATCCGGAATACAAAGGACGCGATTATGTAAAAATAACCAATGACAATATTGAGAAGACACTTGATAAACCTTATTCTGAACTTCTTGATAATCATAAAAAGGAATATCAGGAATACTTTAAACGGGTAAGCCTCGATTTAACACCCGGAGTAATTGCTGAAATACCAACCGACGAGCGGATGAAAAATTTCAAACAATCACAAAGCGACCCGCATTTGGCAGAACTCATTTTTCAGTACGGTCGTTACCTGCTAATCTCGTCATCTCGTCCGGGCACGCTTCCGGCTAATTTGCAGGGAATTTGGGCGAATAAAATTCAAACGCCCTGGAATGGGGATTACCACACCGATGTAAATATTGAAATGAATTATTGGTTAGCAGAAGTTACCAATCTTTCTGAGATGCACTTGCCTTTGTTCGACTTGCTTGAATCGTTGGTTGAGCCGGGCAAAAAAACGGCTGCCATTCAATACCATAAAAAAGGGTGGGTTGTTCATCCAATTACAAATGTCTGGGGTTATACGTCTCCGGGCGAAAGTGCGAGCTGGGGAATGCACACCGGAGCCGGTGCATGGGTTTGTTCGCACATTTGGGAGCATTTTGCATTTACCGGCGACAAAGAGTTTTTGAACAGAATGT
>JAUVDE010000324.1 GCA_030595485.1 Draconibacterium sp. | reverse complement strand
GGTATTCCTGCTTCATCATTAATACCAATTGCTTTAATTACTCCATCCCCTGTGACAACCGTCTTCCCATTTTTAACATTAGTTAAAATTCCTAATAATACCAGAGTTCCATCAACCTCTAAATATGAGGTAGGGGCACTTGTAAATGTAAGTGATGTTCCTAAAAATTGCCCTCCACTTGAAATAGTAAAAGTATCTCCAGTGCGGATATTTACCAATGCAGCGTAAAAAACATCGTGATTGATTGTAATATTTCCATCACCTGATGCCACAGGCTCCCTAAACTGAGGTGGAACATCTGCTAATGTTGTCCCCCAAGTAGAAATCGAGTCAGCAGGTCCACTTTGAACAGAGACATAAGGTTGCGCCAGCACGGAGCCAGCTAAAAATACAAAAATCCCTATTAACAGGATTTTACTAAAGTGTGTGTAGAATTTCTTCATAGTTAACTATTTTGGTTTCTTAATAATGTAGCTTCGATTTCACTCAAACAACCAAGCATAAGTAATGTTTAGTCGAATTTTAAAAAAAATCCAACTTACGAAGCTACGCTCAATAAACCAATAGCACGCAGGAGAGTTTCCGCCATTGGGACAACATTCCCAAATAAGCCCCCCCCACTAACACGCTAGTTTTAATCATATTAACAACACAAAAACTTATCACTGGAACTAATCATAATATATATTTGATTTAAACCAACATGTTGCTCCCCATTCGAGACAATCATAAGCTCTTAATAATGAGAGAACCAAAGAATTTTAAATGCAGATAGTACTTGCTATACAAAGAAATATCTTGAACCTGCTAAAATGTGGTATGCATCTGTCAGTATTGATTTTACTATTCGTTTTAAAATGACAAAAAAAATGAGCTGGCAGATAAACTACCAACTCATTAAAGATATTGAAAAGGCGAAACGAAATCACCTGTTCATATATTTACTATTTCTCAGGAATACTCTCCAATGTTAACACAAGAAACTCCCAATATTTTTGTACGGTTTCAATGTTCACTTTCTCATCGGGTGAGTGCGGGAAACGAATGGTTGGACCAAATGAAATCATATCCCAGTGTGGATAATTTCCGGATAAAATACCACATTCCAAACCAGCGTGAATAGCCATAATTTTTGGAATCTTTCCCCATTTATCATTGTACACATTCTGCATTACTTTCAGAATTGGCGAATCCATATTTGGTTTCCATCCCGGATAAGTACCACCAAATTCCACCTCTGCACCGGCCAATTCAAAAACAGCTTTTATGCGACTTGCTAGCTCTGTTTTTGAAGAATCAACCGAACTACGCATTAAGCATGCACAAAAAATGGTTTTAGCTTCAGCATCCGATTTTATAATGGCCAGGTTTGTAGATGTTTCAACTAAACCTTCCATACTATTACTCATTCGAATTACACCATTAGGACAGGCAACAACCGAAGCTGTTAAGTTCGCCTGTGTTTTAGCATCGATTATAGCAGCAGGAAGCGCTGTTTCTTCTACATCAACCGTTAAACCCGGCTCAGTTGCCGAAAGCTCTGCTTTTACATCGTTTGTTACTTCATCAACCAAAGCAATAAAATCAGCAGCCAAGGCTTCTTCCACAACTACAACTCCAAACGCTTCGCGCGGTATTGCATTTCGTAAGCTACCACCATTAATACTGGCCAAACGCACGCCTAAATCTTTGGCGGCATTCAACATACGGAAAAACACTTTGTTTGCGTTTCCACGTCCTGTTGGAATATCAATTCCCGAGTGACCACCTTTCATTCCGGTAACACTAACTTTTAGTGCTGTAAATCCAACTGGCACTTCTTCATCGGTATACGAAAAAGTAATGTTTGCATCTTCGCCACCGGCACAACCTACGTACAATTCACCCTCATCTTCCGAGTCGGTGTTGATTAATATCTCGGCATCGAGCAAACCACCTTTTAAACCGTTTGCACCGTCCATGCCGGTTTCTTCGGTAGCGGTTAGCAATACTTCAATTGGTCCGTGTTTTAATGTTTTCGAAGCTAAAACAGCCATTGCCGAACAAGCTCCAATTCCATTATCGGCACCCAAAGTTGTTCCGTTAGCAGTTACCCAGTCACCATCAATGTATGCTTCAATTGGGTCGGTAACAAAATCATGATCGTTGTCGCTATTCTTTTGCGGAACCATATCAAGGTGTCCTTGCAAAACAACACATTTACGATTCTCCATTCCTGGAGTAGCAGGCTTTTTAATAATTACATTACCTACTTCGTCTTTTATAGTTTCTAAACCCAGATTTTTACCAAAGTTTACTGCCCATTCCTGAATTTTATCTTCATGATTTGATGGGTGAGGCACCTGACACATTTGGTCGAAAATACTCCAAACTTCTGTTGGTTGAATATTTTTTATTTCTGACATGTATTATTTTTTAGTCGGAAATCGGAAATCACCCCTCTGTCCTGCGGACATCTCCCCTATATGAGAGAATTGAAGAATAAAACTGAAGCCCGAAGTTTATTTGATTGTCCTAACATAAAACACATGCAATTTGTTGTCTTATACCAGTACTAAATATTGTTAAAAAGCAAGAAGTCGGAAGATCGAAGAGTATTTACTCCGTGCTTCCGACTTCTGACTTCCAGCTCTTCTACTTTCTAATGTTTGGAAGTTCTAATCCGTATCCTTTACGTTTGTCTTCATATTTTAGCCATAACGCAGTTAGCAAGGCAAGAATTGTAAGCCCCACAAAAATTGTCCAGGTTGTGGTGTAATCGTAGTTTACTAATTCGCCTGCATTTTTTGCTTCTGCTACTCCAGGATTAGTTCTGTCTAATACAATTCCTACAGCTAATGGCATACCCCACAAACCAAAATTCTGTACCCAGAAAATCAGCGCAAATGCACTTCCCAATTGTTTTTCAGGAATAATTTTCGGAACTGATGGCCACATTGCAGAAGGTACTAGCGAGAATGCAACACCTAAAAGTAATACGTTAAAGAATGCAGCAACTACGCTCGTTACAAACGGCAAGTAGAAAATAACATGTACAATAATTAGAAGTACAGCTCCAAGAATCATAATTGAAGCACCTTTCCCTTTTCTGTCGTAAAGACTACCAAAAATTGGAGTTAACAGCATGGTGCCAAAAGGCACCAAACCAGGTAAAAAACCTGCCCAGCTTTCGCTAACACCAAATTTATTCACCATTAAATCGGGTCCGTATTTATAAAATGGAAATACCGTTGAATAAAAGAATACACAAAGTAATGCAACCAACCAGAATCCTCTGTTTGAAATGATTACCCACAAATCGGAAACTTTAAACGTATCATCATCCGAGCCTTCTTCTTCTTCCGCAATTTGTGTGTCAAGTTTCTTATCAAGCGTATTGTAATAAAAGAATCCAATCAAACCCAATACAAGAAAAACAATTACAATTAAAATGGTTGTTTGCACATCATACTTATTGGCAATAGCAGCTCCGAAAGCAAGCGGCGCAAACGATCCTAAACGTGCAATAGCAACTTGCATACCCATGGCCAAAGCCATTTCTTTTCCTTTAAACCATTTGGCAACCGATTTAGAAACCGTAATACCGGCATACTCAACACCAACACCAAAAAGAGCAAAACCAAATCCTGCCCAGAAAACCTGCGTGGTAATTTCCAAATTAACTAAAGGAATAGTCATCGGAATATCAGGACTACCAATCAATTCTTTAAATGCTGCCCATTTTATAATACCACCGGCAATCATTATTATTGCCGAAGCAATGGTACTAAAACGAACACCAAATTTGTCGAGTATCATCCCAACAATAATCAGCATAAATAGGAATACATTAAATAAACCATAGGCGCTTGTAATAAACCCATAATCCACACTGTTCATTCCAAGCGAACGTTCCATTATGGGTTTCAGCGGTGAAATAACTTCGGTGAACATATATCCGGCAAACATTGTAAACGATAATATTACCAGAGCTGTCCATCTTGCCTTCTTCGAGTCTCGAAGAGTTTGCTTAATCGCGTTTGTCATACTACTATTATTTATTAAATTTTTTTCTAAGTCGATAAAAGTAAGAAAAATAAAATGCCATAAAAATGATGGCACAAAAAAAGGACAGCCTTTTGAGCTACCTCATAAATTTTCAAAACCTTTCGACAAGACTATGACGACAAGTTTCGTTAAATAGAAATCAAAAAAGCATCCATTCGCCACAATCGGGAATGGATGCTTTTCAATTTATTTCATTGAAGCAATACGTTCTTCCAAAACTTTAATTTTGGCTTCGGCATCAGCTTGTTTTGCTTTTTCTTTGGCAACTACAGCTTCGGGCGCACCACTAACAAAACGTTCGTTTCCTAATTTTTTCATAACC
>JAUVDE010000356.1 GCA_030595485.1 Draconibacterium sp. | reverse complement strand
CCAAGGCTGGTTATGTAACCAGCTTTGCCGACCCCGAGTACATTGGCAACCTTCCTGTGTTTCAATTGCCGTTTCTTTCGAAAGAAAAAAAATACCGTGCCTTTACTATTACCGGCGATTCAATGTTGCCTATTCCCGATGGTTCGATTGTAATTGGCGAATTCACCCAAAATTTTTATGATATAAAAACCGGGCAAGCCTACATTGTTGTAACGCGCGACGAAGGCATTGTTTTTAAAATTACCGAAAACAACATCACCGAAAATCAATCCTTGCATTTGATTTCACTTAATACGCAATATGAACCATACGATGTGCCGATAATGGAAATAAAGGAAATGTGGAAGTTTGTTTGCTACCTCGACACCAAAGTTCCAGAGCCAGAATCGGATTTAAACAAGCTGATGAAACAAATGGAACAAATGAAATCGGATATTAACTTACTCACTAAAAAATTAGATTAAAATGAGATATAGAGAAATTACATTAAAAGATGCTCCAGCTATTTTTGAAGTACGCATAGCTACCAACGAAAACAATTTCACTTACGAAGAATTGGAAGCGCGAGGAATAACGCATGTTTTATTAGAAGAAAAATTGCTTAACAGCTGTAAAGGATGGTTATGCGAAATAAACAACGAAATAATTGGCTTTGTAATTGCCGATAAAAAAGCTGCAAATACCTGGGCACTTGCGGTTTTACCTGTTTACAATAAAAAGCAAGTGGCAGCCAATCTGCTAAGTCTTGCTGAACACTGGTTACTTTCGTGTGGCAGAACAAGTTTCCAAGCCCGAAGAAATAGGAATAAAAAGTTTGCTTCTCTTTCGGTTGCCTAGTGTTAAGTCCAGTATGAGATTCCGAGTAAGTTGCAGTTATTTTTTGAATTTTGAGAGATTAGAAAAAGTAAGCATAGCCTTATGCTAAGTGAATCTTTTTATAATGAGCAAAAGCAAAAAAGAACAAAACTTGGGTTGTAAAATCATGCTTGACTTGACACTAAATTTTAAGCGTAAACAATTCGCCCTGCTTTTTGTAACTTTAAACAAAGTTAAGCGAAATGCAAGAGGCTCTTTTTTACAATAAGTTGAGTGATGGGAAGGTTCAATGTGAGCTTTGCCCATGGAACTGTATTTTAAGCCCTACCCAAGTTGGCAATTGCAAAGTTCGATTAAACGACAATGGCAATCTCGTTACTGAAGTGTACAACAAGGTTGCTACTTTGGGGTCCGATCCCATTGAAAAAAAACCACTTTATCATTTCTACCCCGGGAAAAATATTTTATCCATTGGAGAAGTGGGTTGCAACCTACATTGTAAGTTTTGCCAAAACCACCGGATTTCGCAATGCAAAGCCAGCCAGTTTTCAGGCTTCCACAATATTACTTCTGAACAAATTGTAAACGAAGCTTTAAAAACCTGGAACAATATTGGAATTGCATACACCTACAACGAACCTTTTACTTTTTATGAATTCCTGTTGGAAACAGCTGAATTGGCAAAATCGAAAAGACTAAAAAACATTGTAGTTTCCAATGGCTATATAAATGAGGAGCCACTTAAAAAGCTACTTCCGTTTATCGATGCTTTTAATATCGATTTAAAAGCTTTTTCAGATGAGTTTTACCAGAAACAAACTAAAGGAAAATTACAGCCAATTTTAGAAAGCTTGAAATTAATTGCAAATAGTGGTGTACATTTAGAAATTACTAACCTTGTGATTCCCGGCTTAAACGACGATACAAACGAGTTTGAAAAAATGTCTAAATGGATAGCTGCAGTACTTGGAGAACAAACACCCTTGCATCTTTCGCGCTACTACCCGCAATACAAAATGGATATTTCACCCACACCAATCGAAACATTAAACTCACTGCACAGTATTGCCAAACAGCATCTTCAACATGTGTTTCTTGGAAATGTTAGTGACAATGAAAAGTCATCAACTTACTGCACTAATTGTAATGCACTCCTAATTCAACGTAATCATTTTAAAACTGAACTTGAGAATTTGACTTCTGATGGAACGTGCAAGAAATGTGGTATTACTTCGGGGATAATTCTCTAAGTTGGTTTTCCATAATTTCGGATAACACTCCCTCGCGTAAAGCAAAATCGGTTTGTACAATCTTTTGTATTCCAATTTGAGTAACCAAACTTTCAATTAAAATCATTGCCGGCACAATTAAATCAACGCGCACATTATCCATCCCAATCATTTGCAGGCGTTCTTCACGTGTCGATTTAACCAACATTTCAAAAACTTTGTAAAAATCAGCTAGTGCAATTTCTTGAGTAGTTCGTTGTTTTTCTCCCGGCAGAACTTCGTCAATTAAATCGGCAATGGTATCGAAAGCTCCTGAGCACCCAACCAAAGTTTGCACATTTTGTTCTTTACAATTTGAAAAAGCTGCAGCATGTTTTTCAGAAAAATAATTTTGAAGTTGACTAATTTCATCCGTTTGAATTGGATCTGAAATTTGAAATGAATTGATAATCCGTGCCATTCCTGTTGGCTGGCTTTCTTTCCAAAGTTCCTCTTTATTCTTTGCCAAAATCAATTCGTTACTTCCACCTCCAATATCTAAAATTACCGATGGGTTCAATAATTCTTCGAAAGCAAGCAATACTCCTTTAAAAATTAACTCGGCTTCGCGTTCTCCCGAAACCAGTTTTACCAACCACCCACTTTCGTTACCCAAGCGTTCAAGAAAAGGCACTTTATTTTCGGCTGTTCGCACGGCTGAAGTTGCAATAACACGAACTTTCTCAGTACAATATTCTTCAATTATTTCTTTATGTGCCAAAAAAGAATCAATTGTTCGTTGGGTAGCTTCGGGGCTTATTTCGTTTTGCTTTATTTTGTCATCGCCAAGTTTTACCAAGTGCTTGCTTTGATGAAGAATTTGAAAATCTCCAGCACTAAGTTCGGCAATCAGTAAGTTGCAGGTATTTGTTCCCAAGTCAATAATGGCTATGCGCATAAACAAGTATTAATATTATGTTCCTAAGGATTGCCAAATTCCCTTAGGGTCTCCTCCAAGTTAAGTAAGATTATATTTTTCCGCAAATATATTCGCAGCATTTGTCAAATGATAGTCAATGAAAATCTCTCGATTATCGAACCAACTCAACACCTCATCTTTATCAATCCTTGTTTTTCCTTTTAAAATTATGGGTTGATATGAGGAGAATTTCCATTCCAAAGGAGAAAAACAAAATCCATGTTTAACTGGATTATTGTGAATATAAACCATACACATATGCTTGTATTCTTCTGAGTTTATCAAATTTATATTAATTGATTGACAAAATAATCCGCCTCGTTTACCTGTTCGATAATTCCTTTTTTTTGTAAATGTATTCTGTACATTCCCCCACTGATGAGAGAAGTACTCCGCCTCTGTTCTTATCGAAAAACTTTCAGGCACATCAACAGTTCTATTTTGAACCAAAAAATGAAAATGATTGGGCATCAAACTATAAGCATAAATATTTGCCACAGGAAGAATATATTTTTCAATCAGCTTAAGAAAGATTTGATAATCTGTTTCAAGTTCAAATATATTATCACTTCCCCGCGCATGATTAAAGACTTGGCACCAGCATTCAGCCTCAAATGGTTCGCGAGTTGTTGCCATTTCTAAATTAAATTACATTTGGGTTTAATATTCTCAAATAAAACAAAATGGTATTGCTAAAAAGCAGATGCGGGCATGCGCCAGGTATTGAAATTTTTACCCCACAGCGCAGCGAGGAGTATGAACGAAAAGCCCGACCGACAAAGGAGGGGTGCCCAAAACCGTCATTTCTGTTTATCGTTTGTTAATAAACAGCAGCGTTAATTTCATTTATCGAGGTGAAATCTGAGTAATTTCCGTGCATTTAAAACTAAAAAAACCAATAATTATGAGCGGAT
>JAUVDE010000225.1 GCA_030595485.1 Draconibacterium sp. | reverse complement strand
AAGTGCGGGAATCCAGCTTGACAACATCCATAAAACTGGAAAAGCAACAAGACTGTATCCAAAAATATCCCAGTGTGGTTTAATAGCCATTGCCGTAAACCTGAAAATTTCTTTGCCAAAATATTCAGCAAGAAAACTTCCGATAAAAAATCCGGCAATACTTCCAATCACTCCGAGAATAAAAGCTTTCAGCAGAAACATTAATAAAACATAGAATTTACTTTTCCCCATGGCTTTTAGAATTCCAATTTCATGTTTTCGAGAGTTCACGTTGGAATAAAACAATAAGCCGGAAATAAGTAATGAAGCCAGTAAAATAAATGGAATAATGAAAGAACCGTATTTATTCATCATAAGTCGCTGACTCTCTCGTGCATCGGCTATGCTGCTGATTTCGGTTACTTCCAAATCAGAAAATATGGTTTGAACCTGAGCTCGTGCATTGTTTATTCTTCCATCGTGACAGACACAGCCCAGCGCTTCAATTTTATTTATTTGTTCTTCCATTCCCAGAATTTGCTGCAAATCGGCAAGATTAAAAGCAACGCCCTGATCCATCATTCCCTTCCCTTCGGCAAACCTTTTTACAATTTTAAATTCATATTGTTTCCCGTCTTTCCCGCTTATTTTAAAGGATTCGCCTTCCGGAATATTAACCGAAAGCCTGGCTCCAACATGAACAGTTCCTTTTTTAACATCAAACCCCATGGTTTCCTGTTTTGATAAAAATCGTTGCATGGCTTCGTCCTTATAACCCACAACCACAATCTGGTGACTTGAGCCATTTGTATCGATCCAGTTGGAATATTTGAGTTGAAGAATTCCGGTGAGGTGACGCACTGCATCAAAAGTTTTTGAATTGGCCAGCACATCCACATAGTTTTCCGGGAATGTTTGGGTGTTATTTACCGCATAAAAATCTATCAGGTTGGTTCCTTTTGGAAAAATATAAAGATTCAAACCTTGCTCGCGCATAATTTTACGCGTTTCGTTTTCGCTGGCTTTGCTCAGTGTATAAACTGCAATGGAAACCGTGCTTGCCGCAATTACAGTTAATAAAATAACCAGCGAACTAACTTTTCGGTAAAAAAGTTCTTTTATAACCAGCTTGAATGGATTCATTTTACGCCTCTTTTGTTTTTACGAAGAAAATAAATTGTCAGGATAACAACAGTAATTAAAATAACAATGCCCGTGGATAATAAAGAAATTTGCAAGGAATGATCTTCTTTCATTTCAAGTTTCTGTGGTTGCCAGGTGTTTAAGCCATCGCGTTGATCGGTCAGCCATTTGGGCAATGGCCGCGCCTCCAGCGAATCATATGCAACCGTATCTTGTTTCATTTAATGGTGCTCCAGTTGTGGGTTTGCATCGATAATTTCATTTACCAGCGCTGTTTGCGGGCTTTCCCAATTTCCATTGTAAAGAATATTTATGCCGGGAAGATCGTCTTTTATCAGACAACTGCAATCAGCAGTAAAGAAGTCGATCATCAGGTTAATATTTTCTTGTGATATACCTTTTGCCAAAAGGGGTTCAAGTGTCCTGAACTTTCCAAAAACGCCAAATAACATGGGCTCATTAATTTCGTTTAAATCGTCTTCCACATTCAGCAGCAGGGATACGAGCTGTCTTTCCTCCTGATTTTTCCGATCCAGTTCCAGAACAGTTATTACATCTGCAAAAGGTGATGCTTCCACGCTATTTTTCAAGACTTCCAGACCTTTCTTATCTTTCTCCGGAATTCCACATTTTAGATAAAGCATCACACATAATTTGCCCTTCATTAATTCATTTGCAACAGTTTCGCGAAATGGAGAAAAAGTCAGATTTTCAAGCTGATTTTTGTCGATGTTTTCAGAAACAATACGATTGTTAAAATACAAGGCATAGTAAGGTTTTGCAACCTCATTGCGTTGCATTGTTTTTAATAGAATATTAGCTGATTTAAACCGATTTTCAATTTCGGAATGTTGTTTTTTTACGGTTGCTGAAATTTCATTTTCATGAAAATAAACAAGCAGATATTTGTCGGGTACCGAATTTAGCAAAACCCACTCCGACACTTTTGTTGTGCAGGCCATACTCAACAAAGCTGCAATAAATATTATTTTAAAATCAATTCGTTTCATTTTTCCGCCAGTTTTTCCTGAATGATTTCAATACCGGAAATTATGGTATTCCCACGAACGGGAATTAAATCAATTTTCATTGTCTTCCCGGCTTTAATTCCCTGGTATGATTTTACAACCTCAGAATCGCATTTTCCAACTTCCGCAACAATATCAAAATTATCCGTCACATTTTTATCCTGAATGACAATATTAAAAATTCGCTCACCCTGTTTTTTATCTTCCAGTTCAGCAAAGTACAAATTAACAGAATATGTAGTTTCCGAAACATCTTGTTCCTGCGAAAGAGTAATTTCAAGCGATTCTATTCCAATCAAGGCGCTTGAACTTACCCAAGGTGTATTTTCAGATGTAATATTTATGGGTTCTTTCCTGATTTCTTTATAAGCCGACGTATCGATTTTTACAGGTATTCCCGGAGGAGTGCCAGCCACAAAAGGAAATTCGAACCACAAAACTTCATTGTTAGCACTCCGGTCGCCCGGTGCATTCAAATTCAGGCCAAGTTGCTGAATTGGTTTCCCGTTCCATTTGTAATTACTGTTTGTCCAATAAGCCATCCATGGCATATTTATTAGGGCCAGCGAAGTTTGGTTTTGGTAGGCACACTGACATGTCCGGGTGTAATCGGGCGAATTAAGTACTCCATCGGCGGCAATTAAATTGGTTGAACAACTGGCTTTCCAGCCCCCCAAACTCCCTGTTCCTTCGTTGGCATCGAGGTTTACAAATCCTGCCGAAGCCGAACGAAAAGTCAAAAGATGTTCGCTGGCAGCTACTATTCCACAACCGTATTCGCGTTTAAAACTCCATTTTAAATCTTCCCCGGTAATCGGGTCTTTCTCGGTTAATGGTTCGCCGGTAAGCAGATGGAATCCTTCGCCATTAGTTATTATCCTGTCGTTGTGAATGATGGGCGGATTGGCATACTTCATTTCCCGATCCCATATTTTATCCTTTGTTTGAATATTGTAAGTAATCATCCGATTTCCATCTTCGCCATTCAACATATCGCGCGAAGGACGGGTGGCCTGTAGTAATAATTTGTGTTCTTTAGAATAACCCAGCCAGGTTCCAAAAACAGCCTCAGTTTCTTCCTGAATTATTCGTCCTGTTTTTGCATCGAGGTAAAGTAATCTTGATCCCAGCGGAATTGGTTCTCCTCTCCTTCGCAACTTTGTTTCCAAATATTGTGGTAATTTATCCAAACAAAAAAGCATATCATTGCCGGCAATTACTGAGTTGTGAATAAAACCGAAATTTGCTTTAATACTCCATAATTCTTCTCCGCTAAATCGATTCAATATAACTAACTCGTTACTTGCTGTACGGTCGTAATCATAAAAAGAAATTTTCTTGGCGGGAACCGAATCCTTTTCAGTATCCTGAAATTCGGCGAAATTTTTTCCAAGGATCAAAAAATCGTTATAAACTCCAATGTACCCAAGTTTTTCGCTATCACTTGTACTTATCGAAAATTCCTTGTAGACTTTACCTGTACTAATATCAATAAGCTTGCATTTGTTTCCTTCAATTAAATACACAAATTCTTTAGTTGCAATGTAGTTGGTTCCCCGCGAATTAGAGCCAGGTAAGTGAAATTGATTGTATTTTGTATCGAGTGGATTCTCCTCATCATAACTTTCATCGTAATAAACCAGCCAGTTATCGTCCAACAAAGCTTCAGATTCATGTTTCCAAAGCACTCTGCCGGTATAAACATCGCGGGCACTAATACTATTCATCCCGTGAATAATCAACCGTCCGTTGATTACCTGTTCACCCGGCCCGTGACCATGGCGTGGCAGCACATCCATGTTTGAATTTCCCCCAAACCACAAAATACCAAGTGGCGCTTTCACCAGCCTGTCATCCGATTTTACTGTATTGGCAATGTCCCCATAATTGTGTGTCCAAGGCGAAGCACCCGGCAGAGATCCTTCTCTGGTAATCATCGAAAAACCTTTTTCTTCCCGGATATCTGCACCCGGCAATTTTAACGCCCTCAAGATTTCCGTTAAATGCTCCTGTTCACTGTTGTCCCATGGAAATATTATTTTTCCTCCATAAGGCCGGGTTGTTTCGTACAATTTTACAAAATCTTCTTTTTGCCCCTCATTTATATAATCAAGATCGTTTACAATGGTTAAAGAGGAAAAATAGTTAGGTAACGAAGGAAATGAATTATTAAAATGCAGAAAACTTATTCGGTCAGTTGTAACTCCCGATTTATCAAAGTATTCCCGAAGTTCCTGTACCCGATTCAGGTCTTTTTCATACACAACAATATTTAGCGAAGTGCCAAAAATAAGATCTTCTAATTGTGAACTATTTTCACCACCAAAAACCAGACAATATCCATCTTTTACTCCTGCATTGCCGATTATTTTATTTCTGGCTGGTTTTTGTTCAATTGTTTTATTCGACCTGTCGTAATTCACCACTTGTTCTACCGGAGATTCACCAAAAGTCATAATTGTTCCATCGCTTGTAACAGCAATCAATTTCCCATTGGCAGCCACAAGCCGCTGTACTTTTTTGTTGGTATTGTAACTCCAAATTACTTCAGTCTCATTATTCGGTAAAAGTTTTATCGCTTTAATTCCCGAACTGTCAGCGGCGTAAAGGCAATTCCCTGCCTTAATCAAATCGTTTGTTGCTGCAATATCTGTCGTCCATAATGTATCCAATTTATTATCGACTTCTAATTTTACCGCATTAATATTCTTTCCCGAAAAATAGAAATTATCTCCTTCAACAACCGGATACTCCCCTACTTTAGAAGCCAATTTGTTTCCATCTTCCGAACTGTACATATTGGTCATTCTTTCGCGATGGTGGTTGAAAAAAACCTTGTCGTTGGCACAGGTAAATGCGCCACCAGTTTTTCCGCTGGATGCCAGGTGATAATAAAGTTCTTCACCGGTTTTCAGATCAAAAAGAGCGGGGACAGAACGTCCACCGGCAACAAGCAATTTATCTCCACTAATCGTAAATGCTCCTTGAGGTGCAACATCGGCAAAAGCCGGAGAACGGTGAGGTTGAAGAATATAGTTACTGCCTGTTCCCTCGTTCTTCCACACAATATCGCCGGAAGCTGCGTCGAGTGCATAAATATAAGTTCCCATAAGTGGAAAAATACTGGCTGCAGTATAAATAATATCGTCTTTAATAACTACCCCACCCCTGGCTGGCCACATGGAAATAAGCCTTTTATTACCTAAAAGTTTGTTTTCTGCCGGCGCAAGAAGTCGTTTCCAAATGAGTGTTCCATTGCCTGTGTTCAGACAATATATAGTTCCGTCGTCACCCGTAAAATAAATTTTACCTTTATTTATAGCCATTGGCAAACGAACCGGACCATCTGCATAAAAATGCCAGATTTCTTTTCCCGAATTAATATCCAGTGCCACCACCTTGTCCTGATCGTTAAATCCGATAAATATTTTATTGTCGGCTACAAGCGGTTCAAATAAGCGATCAAACTTCATCAGATTCCGATTAAGAGGATCGTCCCAAACCGGGTTTCGTGGAGAATATTTCACTTGCCATTGAAGGTGCAGCTGCTCTGTTAATTGCTCGGGAGTTGATGCCGATCGATTATGATCGTAACGCCACATTGGCCAGTCATACGATTGTGCGGAAACAGTACTAATCAGTAGAGTAAAAAAAAGGAAGTATAATAGTTTTATCATGGTTTTAAGCTAATAGATTAAGACGCCTTAAAGATAATTGTTTTCCAGAAAGAATTAAATCAAATTACGAATATGTCTGGCCATTCCCATTTAAACCCAACAGGACTTGCATTAAATGTAACTTGTTGATTTTCTTCCAACTACCTTTTCATTCTCGTGATTTCATCTCAAAACTGAAATTT
>JAUVDE010000376.1 GCA_030595485.1 Draconibacterium sp. | reverse complement strand
TTCAACAAAAACATTAGGAATTATTGTAGGTGGTTTTGTAGCCTTTGCCATATCAATTGCAGGTGGAATTTTTGCGGTGAAGATTTACAACACTTTTGCCAAAAAGAAAATCAATCCGCTAATTGTAGCAACTGGTTAAAGTGCTGTGCCAATGGCATCGCGTGTTGCCAACGAGCTGGCGATTAAATACGACAAACAAAACCATATACTAAAATATTGGATGGCAAGTAATATTTCAGGTGTAATTGGTTCGGCCGTTGCTGCCGGAGTATTAATTTCGTTTTTATCGTAGAAATGTACAAATAGTTAGAATATAGTGAATATTAGAATGGGGGAGGCTTTCGGGTTTCCCCTTTTTTTGATTATTCTGCAAACACTTTTTCCAAATCAACCTCGCAACTTTCCAATACATTCACAGGAACTTTTTGTTTGGCCGCATATTTTTTTACCAATTGATACTTACCATTTTCATTTAAAAGAAAAACATCCACTAGGTTCACATCAGGATAGACCATCCAGTATTCTTTTACTCCTACTTCTTCATATAAATCAAATTTTATAATGGCATCTCTTTCAGAGGATGAGGGAGAGAGAATTTCTATGATAAATTCGGGTGCACCATTGCAGCCTTTCTCATCGAGTTTGTCGGGATTGCAAATTACGCAAATATCAGGTTGAACAACGGTGAATGTTTTTGTGTCATCTTTTGATACGGGTAAACGAACATCGAATGGAGCAGAATAGATTTTACATTTAGAACCACTAAGAAATAGGTTTATTTGAGTAGATATTTCCATTGAAATCCCTTGATGTCTTCTTCGGGGTGCAGCCAAATGAAAAACTTTCCCTTTTATTATTTCAACCCGTTCTTCAAACTTCCATTTTAAGTAATCGGCGTAACTATATTTTGCCGACATGTCGAGTTCTTCAACTTTTTCGATTATGGCAGAAGTTTTATAAGTTGTTTTCATTGAGCTGAATTTGAGCTTATAAAGGTAATGATTTTAAAATGAACCGACAGTTATAAAAAATGACATCCCTGTTTTAGAGATGCCATTTTTCAATCTGCATAATCTGCTAGAAACTAATAAACCACCGACTTAGGTCTATCTTCCATATTTTTCCCAAAATCTTTATTCGGAGTATTCCCCATGGTATAAACTAACTCGCCACCTTCCATTATTTGTTTATGGGTGATAAACGTTTTGGTATAAGGTTTACCATTTAAAGTAACTGACTGAATGTACAAGTTTTCTTTGCTGTTGTTATCAGCAATAAATATAAATTTCTTTCCTTCAGGAAGACCAATTTCAGCTTTGTCGAACATTGGGCTACCAAAAACATAAGCACCGTTTGCCGGATTAACCGGGTACATTCCCATTGATGAGAGTACATACCATGCCGACATCTGACCGCAGTCTTCATTTCCACAAAGTCCGTCAGGTTGGTCAGTGTACATGGTGGTGCAAATCTCGCGCACTTTCTCAGCTGTTTTCCATTGCGTACCAGCATATGCGTACATGTAAGTTGTGTGGTGGCTTGGCTCGTTTCCGTGGGCATATTGTCCAATTAAACCCGAAATGTCAGAAGAGGCACCTTCAACTTGGTCAGAAGGCATTGAAAACAATAGGTCGAGCTTAGCAATAAAAGCTTCCTCTCCGCCGTGCAGTTTAATTAACCCTTCGGCATCGTGTGGAACCAACCATGTATATTGCCAGCTGTTTCCTTCACAAAAATCATCTTCGCGGTGCGCTGAATGAATTGGGTTAAAAGGAGTTCTCCAGCTTCCATCTTTCAATTTGCCTCGCATAAATTTGGTGTCGGTATCGAAGTAGTTCTCGTAGTATTTTGCTCGTTTGGCAAACAATTCGTAAACCTCCATTTTGTCCATTGCTTTTGCCATTGCTGCAATACACCAGTCGTCAATGGCATATTCTAAAGCCATAGCAACCGATTCAACCTGCGAGTCTGCCGGAATGTAATCCATACTTTTCACAAAGTCTAATCCTCTTTCATCAAGCAATGCTGAGCTTTTCATTGCCTCCAAAGCTTTTTCTGCATCAAAATCACGGAATCCCTTTAAATAGGCATCGGCAATTACCGGAATGGAGTGGTAACCTACCATCGTATTGGTTTCGTTTCCTTTTAAATGCCAAATAGGAAGTTTACCTTGTTGCTCGTAGGCCACCAACAGCGAGTTCACAAAGTCGTTTACACGATTGGGTTGAACCAAAGTGAATAATGGATGAGCAGCACGATAAGTATCCCAAAGTGAGAAAACTGAATAATTATCAAAGCCGGGATTTGGATAAACTTCTTTGTCAGTTCCGCGGTAAGTGCCATCGGTATCGTTAAACAACGACGGTGCAATCATGGTGTGGTACAGAGCCGTGTAAAAAGTTGTTTTGTCGGCTTTACTTTTGGTTTCAATGTTGATTTTACCCAACTCGGTATTCCACATTGTTTTCGCCATTTTTCTTACACCATCAAAGTTCCAAAAACCAATCTCTTCATCAATTTCTGCTAACATATTCTTTTTGGCATTCTCCGAACTAACAGGAGAAAGCGCTGTTTTTGCCATCAGTTCTCCGTTTCCTTCAAACTCAATTAAGGCAGTTAATTCTCCTAACTCTTCATTGTTACGTATAATTTCGAATGATTTAATGTCTTTTGAAAATTGTGTGTGGTAAAAAAGTCGTTGGTCTTTTGCCCAACCCGTTGAAAAACGCTTTCCTTCAATGCTGTTTTTACCCACTTGTTTGATGACTCCTTTTGTCAGTTTATCCCAGCCTGTTCCGTATTTCAGGTCGATAAGTACTTTTGAATTGCCCTCGCCCTTAAACGTGTATTTATGAAAACCAACACGTTTTGTCGTTGTTAATTCAGCTTTTACATTGTACTTTTTAATATTGATAGAATAATAACCCGGTTTTACCACTTCGTCGTTGTGCGTATATTTTGCTTGCCAGTGGTAGGGCTGTTCTTTGCTAATTGCCGGAGAGTAATCGCCAGAAAGTGGCATAAAAAGAATGTCACCCAAATCCCCAATTCCTGTTCCACTCAATTGGGTGTGAGCAAAACCTATTAAAATAGAATCGGAATAATGGTACCCCGAGCACCAGTCCCATTCTACTGTTGAGTTATTTGGCCCCAGCTGAACAGCTCCAAATGGAACGTTGGCCCCCACAAATACATGGCCGTGGTAGTCGCTACCAATGTACGGATCTACAAATTCAGTGTAATCAATTAATTGATTTGTTTCGGCAGGCTTTTCGCTGGTACACGAAACCGCAAAAAATAGTACTGCAATAAAAGCAATGTTAGTTAGTAATTTCATTATTAATTATTTTAGTTTTTCCTTTTTTGACTTTTATCTTTTTACTTTTTACTTGCGCGGCTGCGAGCCCATTACAAAACGTAATTCTCCACCTTTCATTATATCTTGGTGTGTAATAAAATTCTCAGCATACGCTTTACCATTCAGTAAAATTGATTGAATGTAAATATTTTCTTTGTTATTATTCTCTGCAATCATTTTAAAGGTTTTTCCATCAGGCAAGTTAATTGTAGCTTCATTTAACGATGGACTTCCAAAATAATAAATGCCATTAGCCGGGTTTACCGGATAAAAGCCCATTGTTGCATAAACGTACCA
>JAUVDE010000007.1 GCA_030595485.1 Draconibacterium sp. | reverse complement strand
AGTATTGGGAAGAATATTAAAATCGGCATTGCCGTTTTGTTTTTTAAAATCGCCCGGCGTAAAACCATATTTATCGTGAAAACATTTATTAAAATACGATGGGCTGCTAAAGCCAACATTGTAGGCTATTTCAGAGGCAGTAAATTCATCTTGTTTTAGAAGGTATATGGCTTCTTCCAAACGAATATCGCGAATAAATTGATTGGCTGAGATTCCTGCGACAGATTTTACCTTACGTAGAATTTGCGAACGACTTAATCCTAATTCGGAAGCCAGTTCACTTACTCCAAATTTTTCGTTCCCGATATTTTCGAGAACAATTTGTTTGATTTTATTTAAGAAGACTTGCGGCATTGAGTTCGATTAAACTGGTTTAGTTCGCATGGCCGACTTTTTAAATATACAATATTTATAACAGACTGAAAAACAGCAGTTCCATAACTATACATCAATCTTGCCGCTATTTGAACGTATGTAGAAATACCCATAAGCCCCTCGCAGCTTGATAGTATAAAACAAAAATCAGCCAGAAGATAATGGCTCTACCCCATAAGATGATGACTTCCTTCCTGAAGATGGACATTCTATCCAATAAGATGAAGACTGGCTGCCGGATGATAATAATTCTACCCCGTATGATGGAGCTTATCTTATATAAGATGAAGGCTCTACCCCATAAGATTACCTTTCACTTACACAAAATGAACAGCATCTGCTGTAAGATAACAACCATCTTATGGAAGATGGTGATTCTCTGGTGAAAGATTGATGCGCTACACCGCCAGTAAATATGGCGAGTGTAACACCTTTTACTAATTTGCAATTTCCTTGCCCCTTGGCAAAGTGCATACCAGTCCTGCTTATGAAGGGAAAAATAATAAACTTCTCTTAGAAATTAAAGGTGATACTTTAATTCAGATATTTCCGGTTAAAAATGATTGGAGCTACGACAAAGAAAACTGTTGGATTGAAAAATATGTAAAGGTGGATTAAATCCAATATTCTGCGTCTGCGTCGAGGTGTTAATTAATTGTCGTTTACTATGCCATTAATTGAGTTTCAAACTCAAAACCACACATCGTGCGTTCGGAAACGAGGGATAGAAAAAAAGCCACCCTCCAAAAGGAAGGCAGCTTTCAATATCATTAAAGTACATACTACTATGTACTAAATACTTTGTACTATTCTTAGAAACAATATTTGTTCTCTTCAATCAATACATCAGCAATGCGCTCGCGGGCAGCTTTTACATTAACGCCTTTAGCACAACTGTAGTATTTAATTCCTTTATTGTACAAGTCGAATTCTTCTTTGTCTTCAACAAATGAGTTGATACAATCTTTAGCTTCTTTACGAATAAATTCGGCTGTATCGTAAACCAAACAATCTAATATGTCTTTGTTAATTGCAACGTCCATTCCATGAACTTCTTCTTTTTTCTTCACACGAAGCATTGTTGACTCGGCAACATAAATACGCGCAACAATATTTGAAATGTTATTCAAAATCATTTGCTCATTCATCATTTTTCGACCGAAAGCTTTAGAAACAGCAGTTAGCAACATTTTACCCAAAGCTTTCAAGTTCTGGATAGTTGCCAATTTGTTTTCGTAATAACCGTCAACACAACAGCTACATCCGTCTAAATCGGCTAAACCAGCAACAACTGCTTCACCTTGTCCGTAAAGGTCGTAGTCTTTTTTCGCACCACGTTTGTTTAAAGTATCGATAGTAACCAAGCGATTAATTTCGTTGGTTCCTTCGAAAATACGGTTGATACGCGAGTCGCGGTAACCACGCTCAATACGCATCTCTGCTGAGTAACCCATTCCTCCGTGAATTTGAACACCTTCGTCAACTACATAATCCAGCATTTCAGAACCGTATACTTTCAAAATAGCTGCTTCTACCGCATACTCTTCAAAAGCGTGTACAATAGCTTGTTCTTTTGTTTCTTCGCCAAGGTGAGCCGCAACATACTCGTCAACGTTACTACTTGCACGGTAAACGGCAGATTCGTTAGCGAAAGTACGAATAGCTTGTTCTGCTAATTTATATTTAATAGCTCCAAAATTTGAAATTGATTTTCCAAATTGTTTACGTTCGTTAGAGTAATTTACCGATTGGTCGATAGCCATTTTAGCCGCACCAAGTACGTTACCACCTAGTTTAATACGTCCCATGTGAAGAATATCCAATGCGATACGGAAACCTTTGCCACGCTCCCAAAGCAAGTTTTCAACCGGTACCATACAATCTTCCAAGAAAATCTGACGGGTTGAAGAACCTTTAATCCCTAATTTTTTCTCTTCAGGATTAAACTTAACACCCGGGTAATCGCGCTCTACAATAAAAGCACTTAATACGCGATCGTTATCGATTTTTGCAAACACAGTAAAAATGTCACCGAAACCGGTGTTGGTAATCCACATTTTTTGTCCGTTAAGAATATAGTGTTTACCGTCTTCGCTTAAAGTAGCTTTTGTTTTACCCGAGTTGGCATCAGAACCAGCACCCGGCTCAGTTAAACAATAGCAACCTACTTTCTCACCCATAGTAAGGGCAGGAATATATTTTTGTTTTTGCTCTTCGTTACCAAAATAAAGAATTGGCATAGTACCAATACCTGTGTGGCACGAGTATGTTACTGCGAATGAATAAGCAGAACCCATTACCTCACTTGCTAACATTGAAGTTACAAATGACTGTCCAAAGCCTTCCAATTCTTCAGGAGTAGAAATTCCAAGCAAACCTAGTTCACCGGCTTTTTCTATAAGCGTACGACCTATATTATTTTCTTGTTTGTCAATTTTCTCCAAGTTTGGAAATACCTCCGCATCTAAGAAATCGCGGCAAGTTTGTGCCACCATTTGCTGTTCCTCATCAAATTCCTCTGGGATGAAAATATCCGCGGCGTCAATATCCTGCACCATGAATTCTCCACCTTTTACTAACTTTTTCATTATTATTTTGTTTTTGATTTAATTTTTATTTTTGAACCACATAGGCACATTAGAGCACATAGAATTCTATACCTATTGTGAACTATGTGTCTATTGTGTTTATTTCTTTTTCCTTATAATTTCAATGCCATTGCAACTAATTCCGCAATATCGTAATTTTTTACGTCTTCTTCTTTATTGGTATATTTCAAACCATCTGTCATCATTACCATACAATATGGACAGGCAGTCGCAACAATATCTGCTCCGGTTTCGAGAACATCTTCTGTGCGTTCAATAAAAATTTCTTTGTCGCCTTTTTCAGCCTCTTTAAACATTTGACCGCCACCGGCTCCGCAACATAAAGCAAAACTTTTGTTACGCTTCATTTCAACCAAGCTGGAAGGAATTGCACCCAATACTTTACGTGGCGCATTGTATTCTCCGTTTGCACGTCCTAAATAACATGGGTCGTGGTAGGTAATTTTTTGTCCTTTAAATACATCCGAATCCAGTTTTAGTTTTCCTTCATCAATTAAATTCTGAAGAAACTGACTATGATGAATTACTTCGAACTTTGCACCGTAATCGGTGTATTCGTTTTTAAAAGTATTGTAAACGTGTGGGTCGCAAGTGATAATTTTAGTCACTTCGTAACCGTCCATCAATTCGATGTTCATTAATGCCTGCATCTGGAAAAGCATTTCGTTTCCTGCTCGGCGGGCAACATCGCCACTTGATGATTCCTCTGTACCTAAAACGGCATAACTCACATTCAAATGAGTAAGCACTTTTACAAAAGCTTGGGTAACTTTTTTATATCTGTCGTCGAATGCACCGGCGCTACCAACCCAGAATAAATACTCTGGTTTTTCTCCTTTGGCGAACAAGTCAGCCATTACCGGCACTTCCACTTTTATTTGTGTTGTTTCCATCTTGTCTGAATTTATTTTGCCGGAGCGTTCATAGTTAAATCATCTGCCCAAAGCATTCTGTCGTCTTGTGCAAACTGCCATGGTGCACCATTGTTTTCAATATTCGAGAAAATTGAATTTAACTCGCCCGGAGCAGCCGACTCTTCCATTACAATGTAACGGCGCATATCGAGAATAATAGCTGGTTGGTTGATGTTAATCGGACATTCCTGAGCACAGGCATTACAAGTTGTACATGCCCACAATTCTTCTTTGGTAATGTAATCGCCAAGAAGCGCTTTGTTGTCGGTCCACTCTTTCCCGTTGGCAACCATCTCCGGTCCTTTTTCTTTCATACGCTCGCGAACGTTCATAACGATTTTACGAGGCGAAAGCAATTTACCGGTTAAGTTAGCCGGACAAACCGAAGTACAACGACCACACTGCGTACAAGCCAGCGAATCCATGTAATTTTTCCAGGTTACATCTTCCACATCCATTACACCAAAACGTTCAATGGCTTCGTCTTCTGCAGGCTCTTCAAAAGCTGCTTCAGGGTCGAGCATCATTTTTACCTCTTTGGTAATGTTGTCCATGTTGGTCATTTTTCCCAAAGGATTCAGATTGCTCAAGAATACATTTGGAACCGACATAAACACGTGGAAGTGTTTTGAGTAAGGTAGGTAATTAGCAAAAAAGAATATGCCAAGAATGTGTCCCCACCAATTTATTTCGTGTAATATGTGAACAGAATGGACTGACATTCCACTAAACCAAGTTGCAATAATTGCACCTACAGGATAAACACCCACTACTTCATGTCCGTGGTTTTGTGCATCTAAAATGTAAAATGCATTCATTCCCATTAAAGTCACCATCAGAAGTAAAATAATGGTTAATGCAATGTTGGCGTCAATGTGCGATTTGTGTTTCATTTCAACACCACCAAAACGTTTTACATTCATTGCAATTCGGCGGAATAAAAATGCTGCTACCAGAATGGCAATAAGGAAAGCAAACACATCGCCAAAACCGAAAATAATATTGTAAACGATGCCGAGGAAACCAAGAACACGTTCTGTTCCGGCTAAACCGTCGATTAACATTTCAATACTTCCCACAAGGATTACAAGGAATCCCCACCAAACCAAAGCATGCATAAATCCGATTACAGGTTTACGCATAATTTTAGTTTGCCCGAACGCCACTTTCAGCATAACGTTTATACGTTCGCCAATATCAACTATCGGGAAAGCAGGTTTGGTTAATTTAAACAGCGCAATTAGTTTTTTTGTAGTGTAAGCAAATACACCCAAGGTTACTAATAGCGAAACTGCGAATAAAATTTGTTTAATCATTAGGTTTGATTTTTAATAGATGTGAGATTTTAGTAGTTAGTAATGAGTAAGAATACCCTGAATTAACTCGACACTAAATCTCAACAGTCCATCATTTCAAATATTTAAAAAGAAGAAACAGGGACTATGCCCTGTTTTCTCTATTTATTTTTAGCTTCTTTAATAGCTTCAGTAAGTGCTGGCAGAACTTTTAGCGCATCGCCAACAATTCCGTAATCTGAACTTTCGAATACAGGAGCATCAGCATCGTTGTTAATGGCAACAATACATTTCGAGGAACTAATACCTGCCATGTGCTGAATTGCACCAGAAATACCCGCTGCAAAATACAAGTTTGGAGCGATAATTTTACCGGTTTGTCCGGTGTGCTCTTCGTGTGGTCTCCAACCTTCGTCAGAAACCGGACGAGAACAAGCTGTTGCTGCACCCAATACTTCAGCTAATTCTTCAATTATTCCCCAGTTATCTCCCGATTTTAATCCACGACCACCTGATACAACAATTTCAGCGTCGTTTAATAAAATCTTACCAGTTTGTTTTTGAACATCTTTTACTGTAGTTTTTGCTTCACCTGCAGTTGCAGTAGAAGCTTCAACAGTTGCTGTTCCACCTACTTCAATTACTTCGAATGAGTTTTGAGCCAGCGTTAAAATTTTAACATCGGTTTTCAAAACAACATTTGCGAAAGCTTTTCCTGAGAATACTTTCTTAGAAACAGTGAAAGGTTCAGTTGAAGAAGGAAGCGCAATTAAACCTGCTCCAACAGCAGCTTTTAATTTAACGGACAAACGAGGAGCAAGTGCTTTCCCTGTGTTATTGTGTGAAATAACTACAACTTTTGCACCTTCGGCTTCGGCAAGCTGAGCAATAATTCCAGTGTAAACCTGGTTGTCTAAAGTTGTGTTTCCATCAACCTTAACAACTTTGGCTGCACCATAGTTTCCTAATTTTGCTAATTCGTCGTCGGCAACATCGCCAATAGAAACTGCTGTTACAGAAGTTTCCATCATTTCAGCAACTTTTGCTGCGTAAGACACAAGTTCGAAAGACAATTTCTTAAAAACTCCGTCCCAATTTTCGGTATATACTAATACTGACATTTTTCTAATTTTTTAAGGTGATTGAATTAAAGAACTTTCGCTTCGTTTTGCAACAAATCAACCAATTCGGCAACGTTGTCGGCATCAACCATTTTACATGGAGGTTTTGGTGCCGGCAATTCGAATGATACAAAATCAGTTAGTGTTTCTACCTCAGCAGCAGGAACTACCGCTAAAGGTTTTTTACGAGCCATCATAATACCGCGCATGGCAGCAATACGAGCTTCTTTTGCAATACCTTTCTGTACTGTTGCAACTAATGGTGTAGCTACAGAAACCTGTTCTTTCCCACCGTCTATATCACGTGTTATTTCAACATCACTTCCAGAAATAGTCAAACCTGAAACAGCTGATACAGAAGGTACATCAAGCATTTCTGCTAACATTCCACCTACCATTGAGCCGTTATAATCACTCGATTCAATTCCTGTTAAAATAATATCGAAACCTTTATCTTTAATTGCCTCAGCCAACTGACCAGCAACTGCATATGCATCTCTTGCATCTGTATCAACACGAATAGCATCGTCAGCACCAATCGCCAATGCTTTACGCATAGTTGGCTCTGCATCTTTTCCACCAACTGTAACTACAGTAACAGAACTTACCGGATTGCCAGCATCTTCTTTTAACTCCATGGCTCTTGTTAAAGCCAACTCATCCCAAGGATTAATAATCCATTGCACTCCTGTTTTATCGAAAGCTGTACCATCACCAAATTTAACTTTGGTTGTTGTATCCGGCACATTTCCTAAGCAAACTACAATCTTCATATGTAAAGTATTTTATTTAGTCTTAAACGTATGGTTTAGCAGAGAAAAAGAGGTGTTCTTTTAACACTGCAATCCTGTTCATTTTGAACAGGTTGACAAATATAAAAATCGAGCTAAAACTAACCAAATGAAGTTATGAAAGTATACCTTTAATGTTTGTTAAAATCCTGTTATAACGGTGTATCCAAGCCTAAGAAGAGACATAAACAGCAACACTGACAACGCTTTAAAACAATCAACTATAATATTCTAAAATTCCCCTCATGAAAAGATAAATTTCTAATTTATACTTGTTTTATATAAAATAGGGGGATAAGTGTACATTTGCAACCTATTTTGGTGATTTTATGTACAATAAGAACTTTTTGTCAGGTCATTCTTCAGCACTTGAATTATCAATAAAAATCAGTTCATTTTAAGCATTTTCAGCTTCTCCTAATCACAAAAAATTAAATAGAATTTTTTGTGATTTAGCACAGCACATTAAACCTCAAGCGGTAAAAGATGCAAACATTAAAGCCATGTTATTCACCAAATTGCCAGTTTTGGGTCATTGTAAACTAATGTAATTGGTGTGTTTACAGAAATTTATTATATTCACGCTCGGTTTTCAAACCGAATCTAACCAAATTAATTTGAAGAGCCGATTCTTAGGAGTCGGCTTTTTTTGTGCCAAATTCTCAACAGATTCTAACGGAAAAATGAATTAGATTGCATTGGTTGTTATTACGCCACACACAAAACGTTCTGTATAAAAAAAGGTACTACGGCTTGATTATACCCTATCTCTTATCTTTCCCTTCTAGAAGGGAAAGACGAATAGCCAGTGGTCATCTTCGAGGTTAGAAACCATAACCTTCTGGATATATACAACACTCCTAAAAAAGGGACAAAAAAAAAGAGGAACCAATAAATTGATTCCTCTTTGTAATATGCTAGTTTAAAACTATGCTTGAGCTGTTGGACCACCAAAATTCATTGGTGGCATCATTGGGTCGGAACCCGGTTTTACGTTTTTAATTGGGCCGTGCATTTTTTCAAATTTTGAAACATTATCCTGCAAAGCCATTAATAAACGTTTGGCGTGTTCTGGTGTAAGAATAATTCTAGACTTAACATTCGCTTTAGGAATACCGGGCATTATCCGGACAAAATCTACTACAAATTCAGAGCTCGAATGAGTAATTACTGCAAGGTTCGAATAAGTTCCCTGGGCAACTTCTTCACTCAACTCAATATTAATTTGCTGCTGTTTTTGTTTTTTATCTTCCATAGTTACGTGTATTAATCTCTATTAGAGTGTCTGTTATCAACCAAGCTGTCGTATTCCGATTTTGAACCTACAACAAGGTTTTTGTATTCTTTTAAACCAGTACCAGCCGGAATCAAGTGACCACAAATTACGTTCTCTTTCAATCCATCCAAGTGATCAACTTTACCATTAATTGCGGCTTCGTTAAGTACTTTAGTGGTTTCCTGGAACGATGCTGCCGACAACCAACTACGTGTTTGTAATGCAGCTCTTGTAATTCCTTGAAGAACCTGACTTGAAGTTGCAGGAATTGCTTCCCTTGCTTCAATCATTTTCTTATCACGTCTTCTTAATTGTGAATTCTCGTCACGTAATCTTCTCGCCGAAATAATCTGACCAGCTTTTAAACCTTCAGCATCACCCGGTTCAATAATAACTTTCTTAGCATAAATCCAGTCATTTTCTGAGAAGAAATCATTCTTATCCGTGATTTGTTTCTCTAAGAAGCGCGTATCACCCGGATCAACGATTGCTACTTTACGCATCATCTGACGGATGATAATCTCAAAGTGTTTGTCGTTAATTTTCACACCCTGCATACGATAAACGTCCTGTACCTCATTCAAAATATACTCTTGAACGGCAGTAGGCCCTTTAATTGCAAGAATGTCGGAAGGAGTAGTTGCTCCATCTGAAAGCGGAGTACCCGCCCTGATATAATCGTTTTCTTGTACAAGAATCTGACGTGAAAGTGGTACCATATACTTTTTCAAGTCACCATTTTTAGTGGTAACGAGAATTTCACGGTTACCACGCTTAATTTTCCCAAAGGCAATCTCACCATCAACCTCGGAAACAACCGCAGGATTAGATGGGTTACGTGCTTCGAATAATTCGGTAATACGCGGAAGACCACCCGTGATATCGCCTGCTTTACCAGCAGCGCGAGGAATTTTAATCAAAATAGTTCCCGGAGTAACCTTCTGGCCATCGTTAACAGAAATGTGTCCACCAACAGGAAGGTTATAAGAGCGAATCAATACACCCTTTTTATCCATAATTTTTAAGGTAGGGTTCTTCGTTTTATCCCTAGTCTCAATAATTACACGTTCGCTATAACCGGTTTGTTCATCCGATTCTTCGCGGAAAGTAACACCGTCAATTAAGTTTTCGAATTCAATTTTACCTTCGAATTCATTAACGATTACACCGTTAAATGGATCCCATTCACAAACAAGTTTTCCTTTTCTAATTTCATCACCGTTCTTCACAAACAGTTTTGAACCGTATGGAAGTGGATGAGTAGAAAGTGGAATATTAGTGTTTTTATCAATAACCTTTAATTCAGCCAAACGCGATACAACAACTTCTACTTCTTTGCCTTCTTCATCCTTGTATTTTACAGAACGAAGCTCTTCAATTTCGCAGTAACCATCGTATTTTGACTCAACTGTTGATTGTGCAGAAATGTTACCTGCAATACCCCCAACGTGGAAGGTACGAAGTGTAAGCTGTGTACCCGGCTCACCAATTGATTGAGCTGCAATAACACCAGTTGCTTCACCTTTCTGAACTTTGCGACCTGTTGCAAGGTTACGTCCGTAACACTTAGCACAAACCCCAACTTTAGCTTCGCAGGTAAGTACCGAGCGAATTTCAACAGTTTCAATTGGCGAATCTTCTATTTGTTTCGCAATTGCTTCAGTAATTTCTTCACCCGAATTGATGATTAAGTCACCACTAAGCGGATGGTAGATATCGTGAACACAAGTACGACCAACAATTCTTTCGAGTAAGGTTGCAACAATTTCCTCGTTGTTTTTAACATCTGAAGCAATTAATCCACGTAATGTACCGCAGTCGTCTTCAGAAATAATAACATCTTGCGAAACATCAACTAAACGACGCGTTAAGTAACCCGCATCAGCTGTTTTAAGTGCAGTATCGGCCAAACCATTACGTGCACCGTGAGTAGAAATAAAGTACTCAAGTACCGAAAGTCCTTCTTTAAAGTTTGCAAGAATTGGGTTTTCAATAATCTGAGAACCTGTAGAACCCGATTTTTGTGGTTTTGCCATCAAACCCCTCATTCCACAAAGCTGACGAATCTGCTCTTTCGAACCCCTCGCACCAGAGTCAAGCATCATATAAATTGAGTTGAACCCTTGACGATCGGTACTAATGGTTTTCATTACCGACTGAGTAAGTTTCGAGTTAGCATGTGTCCAAATATCAATAACCTGGTTGTAACGTTCGTTGTTGGTAATGAAACCCATGTTATAGTTATTCATCACTTCTTCAACTTCCTTATATCCTTCGCCAACAATATCATCCTTATTATCAGGAATGATAACATCACCAAGGTTGAACGATAGTCCACCACGGTAAGCCGCAGTATAACCAAGGCCTTTAATATCATCAAGGAAACTAACTGTAATAGAATTACCACACGAATTGAATACTTCAGTAATAATTGAACGTAACGATTTTTTAGTAAGTAATTGGTTAACATATCCTGCTTGCGCCGGAACAAATTCGTTAAACAATACTCTACCAACAGTAGTTTCGATAATGTGCTTAAAGAATGCACCATCTTCGTCAACATCCTGAACTTTCACTTTAATAATAGCATGAAGATCAATCGCTTTTTCTTCGTAAGCAATTTTCACCTCTTCTGATGAGTAGAAAGTCATTCCCTCTCCGCGACCACCATGACGTGCTTTGGTCATGTAATACAAACCAAGAACCATATCCTGCGATGGAACCTGAATAGGTGCACCGTTAGCAGGATTCAACAAGTTGTGCGAAGCAAGCATTAACAACTGCGCTTCTAAAATTGCAGCATTTCCTAATGGAAGGTGAACAGCCATCTGGTCACCATCAAAGTCGGCGTTAAAACCAGTACAAACCAATGGGTGTAACTGGATTGCTTTACCTTCAATCAACACAGGCTGAAAAGCTTGAATTGAAAGTCGGTGAAGCGTAGGAGCCCTGTTCAACATTACAGGATGTCCTTTTAATACGTTTTCAAGAATTTCCCAAACTACAGGGTCTTTTCTATCAACGATTTTCTTTGCCGATTTTACTGTTTTTACAATACCTCGTTCGATTAACTTACGAATAACAAAAGGTTTGTAAAGTTCAGCAGCCATATCTTTTGGAATACCGCATTCGTGAATCCTTAATTTAGGACCAACAACGATTACCGAACGTGCAGAATAGTCAACACGTTTACCCAAAAGGTTCTGACGGAAACGACCTTGCTTACCTTTCAAACTATCAGATAGCGATTTTAAAGGTCGGTTATTTTCCGTTTTAACGGCATTTGCTTTTCTTGAATTATCGAATAACGAATCCACAGCTTCCTGCAACATTCGTTTCTCATTTCTAAGAATTACCTCAGGTGCTTTAATCTCAATTAATCGTTTCAAACGATTGTTACGAATAATTACCCTACGGTAAAGGTCGTTCAAATCTGAAGTTGCAAAACGACCACCATCAAGCGGTACCAAAGGACGTAAATCAGGAGGAGTTACAGGCACAACCTTAACAATCATCCATTCAGGACGGTTAAGGTTTTTACTTGCTCTGAAAGCCTCAACTACGTTTAATCGTTTCAACGCTTCGTTTTTACGTTGCTGCGAAGTTTCGGTGTTTGCTTTATGCCTTAATGAGAATGAAAGCTCATCTAATTCCAGTCTTCCCAGAATCTCGAATAGTGCTTCAGCACCCATTTTAGCAATAAATTTATTTGGATCGTCGTCATCCAACAAGTGGTTTTCTTTTGGAAGCGTATCAAGAATATCTAAATACTCTTCTTCAGTTAAGAAATCCATTTGCTTAACACCATCCTCGGCTTTAACACCTGCATTAATTACTAGGTAACGTTCGTAGTAAATAATAGTGTCGAGCTTTTTGGTTGGTAAACCAAGCAAGTATCCAATTTTGTTTGGCAACGATTTGAAATACCAAATGTGCGCAACAGGAACCACTAATGAAATGTGTCCCATTCTTTCGCGACGTACTTTTTTCTCTGTAACTTCTACACCACAACGGTCGCAAACAATTCCTTTATAACGGATTCGTTTGTATTTACCGCAATGGCATTCGTAGTCTTTTACAGGTCCGAAAATACGCTCGCAAAATAAACCGTCACGCTCTGGTTTATATGTTCTGTAGTTAATTGTTTCTGGTTTCAATACTTCACCAAACGATCTTTCCAGAATTTCTTCAGGAGACGAAAGGCTTATTGAAACTTTAGAGAAACTACTTTTTGCTTTATTATCTTTTTTGAATGCCATAATTCAAACTAATATCAATTAAAATTGAACCTTAATAATTCTACTCCATACGAACGCTAAGACCTAAACCTCTAAGCTCGTGTAGCAGTACGTTTAGCGACTCAGGAATTCCTGGTTGTGGCATCGGCTCACCTTTTACGATTGCTTCGTAAGCTTTAGCACGTCCCATAACATCATCCGACTTAACGGTAAGAATTTCCTGTAGAATATGAGCAGCACCAAATGCCTCAAGTGCCCACACTTCCATCTCTCCAAAACGCTGACCACCAAACTGAGCTTTACCACCCAATGGTTGCTGCGTAATTAACGAGTATGGTCCAATAGAACGAGCATGCATTTTGTCTTCTACCATGTGCCCTAATTTCAACATATAAATAATACCAACGGTTGCCGGCTGATCGAAATGCTCACCCGTTTCACCATTAATAAGGCGGGTTTCACCAAAACGTGGCACACCTGCTTTATCTGTATATTCACATATTTCATCAAGACTTGCACCATCAAAAATTGGTGTAGCAAACTTCAATCCTAGTTCTTTCCCGGCCCAGCCAAGTACAGTTTCGTAAATCTGTCCAAGGTTCATCCTCGATGGTACACCAAGTGGGTTGAGTACAATATCAACCGGAGTACCGTCATCTAAGAATGGCATATCTTCCTGACGAACAACACGCGAAACAATACCTTTGTTACCGTGACGACCCGCCATTTTATCACCAATTGAAAGCTTACGTTTTTTTGCAATATAAATTTTGGCTAACTGGATAATTCCTGCAGGAAGCTCATCACCAATGGTTACATTGTAACGCTCGCGACGAGAAGCTGCTTCAGCCTCTTTATATTTCATGATGTAGTTATTGATTACTCTGAATACAAGGTCGTTTTTAACCTTATCAGTCGTCCATTTTGCAGGATTTATATTCATGTAATCAAGCTCCTGAAGTTGCTTTAAGGTAAACTTAACGCCTTTAGGAATAAACTCTGTATTGTAGTAATCTTTAACACCTTGCGATGTTTTACCACTTACTAAAGTGAAAAGTTTTTCTTCCAGTTTAGTTAGAATTGCTGCAACTTCGCGCTCCAGTTTCTCATCAATCTGGTCGAGCAACGTTTTCGTGGCTTTACCTTTTTTGTCTTTTGCAACACGCGAGAACAATTTTTTCTCGATAACAACACCCTTTAATGATGGAGAAGCTTTTAAGGAAGCATCTTTTACATCACCAGCTTTGTCACCAAAAATTGCACGTAATAGTTTTTCTTCCGGAGATGGGTCAGACTCACCTTTTGGAGTAATCTTACCAATTAGAATGTCGCCAGGTTTAACGTCGGCACCAACTCTAATTAATCCGTTTTCATCTAAGTTACGTGTTGCCTCTTCGCTTACGTTTGGAATATCAGAAGTAAATTCTTCAACACCACGTTTTGTATCGCGAACTTCAAGACTATATTCATCAACGTGAACCGATGTAAATACATCTTCACGAACCATTCGTTCAGAGATTACAATAGCATCCTCGTAGTTATAACCCTGCCAAGGCATAAATGCCACTTGCAGGTTACGCCCCAATGCCAATTCACCATCTTCAGTTGCATAACCTTCAGTAAGAATAGTGCCTTTTTTAACACGCTGGCCTTTTTCTACAATCGGGTTCAAATCAACTGTGGTTCCCTGGTTGGTTTTTTTGTATTTCTGAAGGTTGTATGTAACAACCTCAGGTTCGAAACTAACGAAACGATCTTCTTCAGTAACGTCGTAACGAATAATAATTTGTTTTGCATCAACAAATTCGATAACACCGTCAAACTCGGCTTTCACCATTATCATCGAGTCAGCAGCAGCTCTTCCTTCTAATCCAGTACCAACAATTGGTGCTTCCGGACGTAAAAGCGGAACAGCCTGGCGCATCATGTTCGATCCCATCAACGCACGGTTGGCATCATCGTGCTCAAGGAAACAAATAAGAGATGCAGCAACAGAGGCAATCTGGTTAGGTCCAACGTCCATTAACTGAACATCAGCTTTTTCAACAACCGGATAGTCACCATCTAAACGCGATTTAACTTTGTCATTTTCGAAATGACCATCAGCGGCGATAGGTGCATTTGCCTGTGCAATAATTTGTCCTTCTTCTTCTTCGGCAGTTAAATAAACTGCACCAGTTTCAGAAAGGTCAACCTGGCCATTTTCAACCTTACGATAAGGAGTTGAAATAAAACCAAGAGGATTTATTTTTGCAAAAACACACAATGAAGAAATCAAACCAATGTTTGGTCCCTCAGGTGTTTCAATCGGACATAATCTTCCGTAGTGCGTAAAGTGAACATCTCGAACCTCGAAACCAGCTCTTTCTCGCGATAAACCACCAGGTCCTAAAGCTGACATACGACGTTTGTGTGTCATTTCAGCAAGTGGATTGGTTTGATCCATAAATTGCGACAAGGCATTTGTTCCGAAGAATGAGTTGATAACTGATGAAAGTGTTTTCGAATTGATCAAGTCAATTGGAGTAAACACCTCGTTATCACGAACGTTCATTCTTTCACGAATTGTTCGAGCCATACGAGCTAAACCAACACCAAATTGGTTAAACATCTGCTCGCCAACTGTACGAACTCTACGGTTACTTAAGTGGTCAATATCATCAACATCGGTTTTCGAGTTCACCAACTGGATAAGATTTTTGATAATCTCAATAATATCCTCTTTGGTAAGAACTCGGTTATCCATGCTAGCATTGAGACCTAATTTCTTGTTAATTCTGTATCGACCTACTTCTCCAAGGTCGTAACGTTTGTCTGAGAAAAACAGTTTGTCGATTACGTCGCGGGCAGTAGCCTCGTCGGGCGGTTCGGCGTTACGTAACTGACGGTAGATGTGAAGAACTGCTTCTTTCTCTGAGTTACATGGATCTTTTTGCAGTGTATTGTAAATGATTGCATAATCCTGCTGATTCTGATCTTGCTTATGAAGAAGAATGGTTTTTACACCTGATTCCAGAATTTCTTCAGCGTGGTGTTCCTCGATGTCTGTTTCACGATCGATTATAACTTCGTTACGTTCGATAGATACAACTTCACCGGTATCTTCATCAACAAAGTCTTCAATCCACGATTTCAGCACACGTGCTGCTAATCTTCTACCAATAACTTTTTTAAGACCAGTTTTTGATACTTTTACCTCGTCGGCAAGATCAAATATTTCTAGTACATCTTTATCACTTTCAAAACCAATGGCACGCAATAAGGTAGTTACAGGTAACTTCTTTTTACGGTCGATGTAAGCAAACATTACACTATTAATGTCGGTTGCAAACTCGATCCACGATCCTTTAAAAGGAATAATACGTGCTGAGTACAGTTTTGTACCATTTGCGTGTAAACTTTGACCAAAGAAAACACCAGGAGATCTGTGCAACTGAGATACAATAACACGTTCGGCACCATTTATAATAAATGTACCTTTATTGGTCATGTACGGCACTGTTCCTAAATACACATCCTGAACTACGGTGTCAAAATCTTCGTGTTCGGGATCGGTACAATACAGTTTTAATTTTGCTTTTAGCGGCACGCTAAAAGTCAAACCACGTTCTACACATTCGTCAGTCGAATAGCGCGGTGGATCGACTTGGTAGTCGATAAATTCCAACACGAAATTATTTCGAGTATCCGATATAGGGAAGTTCTCTTCAAAAACTCTGTATAAACCTTCCCCGTGTCTATTGTCAGGCGTGGTTTTTAACTGGAAAAAATCTTTAAACGATTTAACTTGTACTTCTAAGAAGTCAGGGTAATCAAACCTGGTTTGTGTTGAGGAAAAATTAATCCTCTCTTTTTTTGCTTGTACTGACATGCATTTATACAGGTTAATTATATAAAATGTAAATACACAAAAAGGTTTAGAACCTATCTTGCGAAAGGTTCTAAACCAAATTACCTTTTTAAAAGGTATAAAGTGTTATTTCAATTCTACTTCAGCTCCAGCTTCTTCAAGCTGAGACTTAAGCGCTTCAGCTTCGTCTTTAGAAACTTTTTCTTTAATTGCTTTTGGAGCTTCGTCAACTACTGCTTTTGCTTCTTTCAAACCAAGACCAGTAAGTTCTTTAACAAGTTTCACAACTGCAAGCTTAGAACCGCCTGCTGCTTTTAAAACTACGTCAAATTCTGTTTGTTCAGCAGCAGCTTCTTCGCCACCGCCTGCGGCTGGACCTGCAACTGCTACTGCAGCAGCAGCTGGCTCAATACCATATTCATCTTTCAGAATACCAGCTAATTCGTTAACCTCTTTAACAGTCAAGTTTACCAACTCTTCTGCAAGCTGTTTTAAATCTGCCATTTTATTACTTTTTAATTTATTTCTAAAAAAATTATTCTTTTTCCTTCAGTGTATCAAGAACACCGTGAATTGTATTACCACCCGACTGTAACTGTCCGAGAACAGTTTGCATTGGTGATTGTAATAGAGCAACAACATCAGCAATAAGCTCGTTCTTGGACTTAACAGCCACAAGAGCGTCTAATTGGTCAGCGCCTACATAAACTGATTCTTCAACATAAGCAGCCTTTAAAACAGGCTTATCATGCTTTTTACTGAAGTCTTTAATCAATTTTGCAGGAACACTACCTTGTTCGGTGAACATAACCGAAGTGTTTCCCTTTAGTGCTACGAAAAGCTCCGAAGCGTCTTTACCAGACCGCTCTAGTGCTTTGCGCAATAGTGTATTCTTAACAACAACCAGTTTTACCTCCTGGCTGAAACATAGTCTCCTTAAATCACTGGTATCTTCAGCATTTAAACCACTAATGTCAGCCAAATAAAAATGATTGAATGAATCAATTTGTTCTTGTAAATTATTAATAATAACTTTTTTCTCTGAACTCTTCATATTTCAACATTTTTACTCCGCGAATGACTTTGGTTCTACTTCAATACCAGGGCTCATGGTACTAGATAAATAAATACTTTTAATGTAGGTTCCTTTGGCGGCAACAGGTCTAAGTTTATTAATCATATTCATAAACTCATTAGCATTATCCAAAATTTTCTCAGCAGTAAATGATGATTTACCGATTGAGGTATGAATAATACCAAATTTATCAACTTTAAAGTCGATTTTACCCTGCTTAACTTCAGCAACGGCTTTACCTACTTCCATAGTTACGGTACCACTTTTCGGGTTAGGCATTAAACCACGAGGGCCTAATATTCGTCCTAACTGTCCAACTTTTCCCATAACTGGAGGCATAGTAATAATCACGTCGATGTCTGTCCAGCCACCTTTAATTTTCTCTACATATTCGTCTAAACCGACGAAATCTGCTCCGGCATCTTTAGCCTCCTGCTCTTTGTCAGGAGTCACCATTGCCAAAACACGTACTTTTTTACCTGTTCCATGGGGTAACGAAACTACGCCTCTAACCATTTGGTTAGCTTTTCTTGGGTCAACTCCAAGTCTGACATCAATATCAATAGAAGCATCGAATTTAGTGAAGGTAACTTCCTTTACTAATTCTGCGGCTTCCTCGATAGAGTAAATCTTTCCTTTTTCGAGTTTCTCAAGAGACGCTTTCTTATTTTTCGTAATTCTGCCCATCGTAAAAGATATTTTTAGTTATTGAATGGTGAAGCACCTTTTACAGTGATTCCCATACTTCTGGCAGTTCCAGCTACCATTCTCATCGCCGATTCCACTTTAAAGCAGTTCAAGTCAGACATTTTGCCATCGGCAATTTCCCTTACTTGATCCCAAGTTACCGTACCCACTTTTGTAATGTGAGATTCTGGTGACCCCTTCTTCAGTTTCGCAGCGTCTAACAATTGTACAGCCACAGGAGGTTGTTTAATTATGAAGTCAAACGACTTGTCTGCATAAACAGTAATAATAACCGGAAGTACTTTCCCAGCCTGATCTTGTGTACGACCATTAAACTGCTTGCAGAACTGCATAATGTTAACCCCTTTGGCACCCAATGCTGGTCCCACCGGTGGTGAAGGATTAGCAGCACCACCTTTAATCTGTAATTTAATTAATCCAGCTACTTCTTTCGCCATAATAAATAATTATGCGTTCTATTCCTTTTCGACTTGCATAAAGCTAAGCTCCAAAGGAGTTTTACGTCCAAAAATCTTCACCATTACCTGCAGCTTCTTCTTCTCTTCATTGATGTCTTCAATGGTTCCGTTAAAACCGTTAAATGGTCCGTCGATTACTTTTACAGTCTCTCCTACTACATACGGGATGTTCAATTCTTCATCGGTCTCCGCTAATTCGTCAACACGACCAAGAATTCTATTAACCTCACTCTGCCTCATTGGTACAGGGTCTCCACCTTTGGTGTCGCCTAAGAACCCTATAACATTCGGAAAATTCCTTAGTGTATGCGCAACTTCACCCACTAATTCTGCTTCGACTAATATATATCCCGGGAAAAAGTTTCTCTCCTTACTGATTTTTTTACCATTTCGGATTTGATACACTTTTTCAGTTGGTATGAGAACCTGATCTACATACCCCTTTATGTCTCCCTTTGCAATTTCGTTATCGATATATTCCTTTACCTTCTTCTCCTTGCCTCCAATTGCTCGCAGAACATACCATTTTTTACTATTATCGCTCATATCGACTTAAAGGTTTTTTAATAAAATAATCCATAAATAAACTCCATTATGTTTCTGAATGTCAGATCCATAACAAAAATTAATAATGATATTATAAAGGAAGCAATCATTACAACCAATGCGCTACTTTGTAGCTCTTTCCAAGTAGGCCACGTTACTTTGTGTACAAGTTCGTCATATGCCTCTTGTAAATAAACTTTTAACTTCATCTTATAATGTTCGTAGTTTTGCTCGGAAGGTAAGTTTCGAACTTACTGTTTACAACCACTCCCAACCTTGAGTTTCATCCGAAAACAGTCCCGAGCCGAAGCCCGGGATCTATTAACTTATATTTTTCTGAATATCTTAGCTTAAGATTTCAGTAATTTGACCAGCGCCTACAGTACGACCACCTTCGCGAATTGCGAAACGTAGACCAACGTTTACTGCCACTGGGTAAATCAACTTAACTTCAATCGTTACGTTATCACCAGGCATAACCATTTCGCGACCAGCTTCTAAATGAATCTCGCCAGTTACATCAAGTGTACGTATGTAAAACTGAGGACGGTATTTATTGTGAAATGGAGTGTGACGCCCACCTTCTTCTTTTTTCAATACGTAAACCTCAGCTTTGAAATTAGTATGAGGAGTAACCGTTCCTGGTTTTGCCAAAATCTGACCACGTTTGATTTCTTTTTTGTCAACACCACGAAGTAATAAACCTACGTTATCACCAGCTTGTCCATCATCTAAAATCTTACGGAACATTTCAACACCAGTACAAACAGTCTTACGACCTTCAGCACCTAAGCCGATTAACTCCATTTCGTCACCTGTGTGAATAAGACCAGTTTCGATACGACCAGTAGCAACAGTACCACGACCAGTAATCGAGAATACATCTTCAACAGGCATCAAGAATGGCTTATCAATATCACGTGGAGGAAGTGGAATCCAAGTATCACAAGCTTCCATAAGCTCTAATATTTTTTCTTCCCATTCTGGCTCTCCATTTAATCCACCAAGTGCTGAACCTTGAATAACCGGAGTATCGTCACCCTCAAATTCGTAGAAGTCTAACAACTCACGAATTTCCATTTCAACTAACTCTAAAAGCTCTTCATCATCAACCATATCCACTTTGTTCATGAATACAACCAATTTAGGTACATTTACCTGACGTGCAAGTAGGATGTGCTCGCGAGTCTGTGGCATAGGACCATCAGTTGCTGCAACAACGATAATAGCACCGTCCATCTGAGCAGCACCAGTTACCATGTTTTTTACGTAATCTGCGTGACCTGGACAATCTACGTGAGCGTAGTGTCTGTTCGCAGTTTCGTATTCAACGTGAGCAGTGTTAATCGTAATACCTCTTTCTTTCTCTTCAGGTGCGTTATCAATCTGATCGAAAGCTTTAACTTCACAAAAACCTTTTTTTGCTAACACCATTGTAATGGCGGCAGTCAAAGTGGTTTTCCCATGATCAACGTGGCCAATGGTACCTATGTTTACATGGTCCTTGTCCCTGTTAAAATGTTCTTTAGCCATAATTGCAAATTTTTAATTTATTATCTTTTTAAATCATCTGAGCCAAAGACGAGAATTGAACTCGTGACCTCATCCTTACCAAGGATGCGCTCTACCCCTGAGCTACTCCGGCCTAAAACACATAAAGAGATGAGAATTCCGAGTAATCACTTACTCAAAATTCCAATCTCTAAAACTGAGCGGGAAACGAGACTCAAACTCGCGACCCTCAGCTTGGAAGGCTGATGCTCTATCAACTGAGCTATTCCCGCTTATTGCTACCTGGCAAAAAATGCCGTGCAAAATTACACTTTTTTTCTTAACAGCAAACAGATTCCTTATTTTCTCACAAATAATGTGAGTTTTTCCTCTTCACAAAACAGAAATGACCGTTTTTGAAAATTTCCAAAAAACACTGTTTTTCTGCTTAAACCACTCTGTATTCAGCTGTTCTGAGAACGCCCCTAAAAAGGGAGTGCAAATGTAAAAATATTATTTTAAAAAACTAAAAATAAAATAGCAATTTTTAGCTTTTATTTTGTCTTTAACTTTTCTTTGTATTTACCCAGTTGTTTTTTAATCGCTTCAACGGCTAAATCAATACCTTCTTCAAAGCTATCAGCCTGTTTTTTAGCAAACAAATAATCAGTAGCCGGAATCGAAACTTTTAACTCAGCAACTTTATTATTAGCTGCTTCGGGCTTCGCAACTTTCAGCGTTACTTCCACTGTTATTATACCATCAAAAAAAGTATCAAGTTTGCTTACTTTTTTATTTACGAATTCCACCAACCTGTCGTCGGCGTTGAAATGCACTGAATTAATTTTTACTTCCATAGTTAATCTTTTTTATCCCCACGTGGGTGGGCCTGTTTATAACTGTCGCGCAACTTCTCGAAGGTAGTATGGGTATAAACCTGCGTAGCTGCCAAATTAGAGTGTCCTAAAAGTTCTTTAACAGCATTTAAATCTGCGCCGTTATTTAATAAGTGTGTAGCATAGCTATGGCGCAAAACATGCGGGCTCTTTTTTTCGAGCGATGTAACTGTTGCCAAATTATTTTTCACTACCCGGTATACTAACTTTTCGTAAACCTGTTTCCCTTTTTCGGTAACCAACAAAAATTCGGTTTTATAACCAATCTCTTTGTTTCTTACTATAACGTATTCATCAAGTAAATTGTTGATCTCCCTGGGATAAGGAATTACTCTTTCTTTTTGTCGTTTTCCTAAAACGCGTATTGAAAAATTTCGTGTATCGAAATCACTTTCTTTTAACGAACGTAATTCAGCTAATCGAATTCCGGTTCCGTAAAGCAAGGTAATAATAAATTTATCACGCAAGCCTTTAAAGTCTTTGCTAAAAACAGAATCATCGAGTAAATGAGTTAAACTACTTTCTTCAACAAAATTTGGTAGTTTTTTACGAATCTTAGGAAGAGGGACATTTACTGCTGGATTAATTCCAACGCGTTGTTCTTTCATTAAATAATTATAGAAAGACTTTATCGTTGTAACTTTTCGGCCAACTGATCGTGGAGCAATGTTTTTTTCCATTAAAGAAACTACCCACGCACGAACGAGTTTAACATCGACCTCTTTAACAACAAAATCCCCGACCATTTCTGTGCAAAATTTCACAAATTGATCGAGGTCATTTTTATATGCCGTCACAGTATGAGCAGAATACCTCTTCTCGTACTGCAAATAATTAATAAACGATTCCTGATAACTCATTGGCCATCTCCATAAAATAAAGTCAGGAATCCTATATTAACTAGTCTTCCAGCTCCTGTAAACCCTGTACGTATACAGCTTTTTTCATTTCTTCCCTTCGTTTAATCGAAGGTTTAGTGTACTTCTGACGCTCGCGTAATTCTTTAATTACACCAGTTTTTTCAAATTTTCTCTTGAACCTTTTTAGAGCTCTTTCAATATTTTCGCCTTCTTTTACCGGAATAATAATCATACCTATCGGTTTATGTATTTTTCAAAATTGAGGCGCAAATTTAGAAATTATTCATTGTATATCAAATTTAAAGTAAATAAATTATATATCCTATCGGTTATTTTCAGATTTTGCATTTTTAACGACATGTTATATAAGGTCTGATTTTACTAAATGTTTCAGCATCAATCCCTTTAATCGCTCCTACCTCCAAATCGTTTTGAAATGCTCCTTTTTTTTCTCTGGTATTCAGAATTAACTTAACATCATTTTTATTCAAGTAAGGATGCCGAAGCAGATCAGCGTATTCTAGAAAATTAATTCGAAGTTTGGATATCTTTAATGTATCTACAAAAATATTTTGCTGAATCATTGCATATGTTTCTTCCGGAAAATTATAAATTTCTCTAAGTTGTTCTTTCGACGAAAAGCCTCCAAGCAGGTTTCGGTATTTAATAATTCGTTTCGCATAATATGGCCCAATTCCATTTAACCTTACCCATTCCGTGGAATCGGCACTATTTATTTCCACTAGAATATTGGCTTCAATAGGTGTCGCTACAAGAACAGCCTTTTCTTCAATAAACACATATCTTTCTATTTGTTGATAAAATACAGAGTCGATCCCATATATTTTCAATAAGTCACTTGCAGTACTA
>JAUVDE010000427.1 GCA_030595485.1 Draconibacterium sp. | reverse complement strand
GGTATTTACAGCTCGTACCTTACTCCCCGCGAAGAAGAACCGCAAATTGACGTACCAATTGCCGATATTTTCTTCCGCTACCCGGGAGCTAGCCCAAAAGAAATTGAAACACGTGTTATCCATCCGCTTGAAAAAGTGGTGGCTAATATTTCAGGTGTTGAATATGTTTATTCTACTTCAATGCCCGGACAAGCGATGTTAATTGTTCAGTTTTATGTGGGTGAAGACATTGAACGTTCGTTGGTAAAAATGTACAACGAAATTATGAAGCACATGGACGAAATGCCTACCGGAACAAGTCTTCCGCTGGTTAAAACACGTTCAATAGACGATGTTCCGGTGCTTGGTCTTACTTTCTGGAGCGAAAATTACGACGACTACGATTTAAAACGAATTGCACAGGAAGTAAACAATGAAATTGAGCAAGTAATTGATGTTTCGGAAACCAAAGTAATTGGTGGACGTTCGCGCCAAATTCGTGTGATGCTGAACAACGGAGCCATGGCCGGATACAATGTTGATGCATTAAGTATTGCACAGAAAATTCAGTTGGCGAACCAACAATTTAATACAGGTTCATTTAATAAAAACGATACCGAATATTTAGTTGAAACGGGTGCATTCCTAAAAACTCAGGACGATGTAGCTAACCTTGTGGTTGGTATTCAAAACGGAAGTCCGGTTTACTTAAAACAAGTTGCTGAAATACTTGACGGACCTGAAGAACCTGCCCAATACGTAAACATGGGTTACGGAGTAATTAATGATAAGAAAGCTGATTTTAAAGGAGAATATCCTGCTGTAACCATTTCGGTTGCCAAGCGCCGAGGTGCTGATGCAATGAAGGTTTCAGACGCAATTTTATCGAAAATAGATTATCTGAAAAAAGATTTAATTCCCGCTGATGTGCATGTTGATGTAACCCGTAATTACGGTGAAACGGCATCACACAAAGTATCGGAATTGTTGATGCACTTAGCCGGAGCAATTATTGCGGTAACTTTTGTAGTAATGTTAGCCATGGGATGGCGCGGAGGTTTAGTTGTGTTCCTTTCGGTTCCAATTACATTCGCACTTACCATGTTCGCATACTATTTTATGGATTACACACTGAACCGGATTACCTTATTCGCTTTGGTGTTTGTAACAGGTATTGTAGTTGATGACTCCATTATTATTGCCGAGAACATGCACCGGCATTTTAAAATGAAAAAGTTGCCCTTTATTCAGGCTGCCATGCGTTCAATCGACGAAGTAGGTAACCCAACTATTCTAGCAACATTTACTGTAATTGCTGCGGTTTTGCCAATGGTTTTTGTATCTGGTTTAATGGGACCTTATATGAGTCCGATGCCAATTGGAGCTTCCATTGCAATGATTTTCTCCTTGTTGGTAGCACTTACAATCACACCTTATTTGGCTTTTCGCTTACTTAAAGTTGTTGAAAAAGACGACAAAGTAAAAAAGGCTTTCAAATTAGAGGACTCTCCTATTTACAAGATTTATTTTAGAACCATGAATCCGATGTTGGAAACGACATGGAAACGCTGGACTTTTATCGGAGTAATTACGTTTTTCTTATTGGCTTCAATGACCTTGGTTTATTTCAAGTATGTAACTGTTAAAATGCTTCCGTTTGATAATAAAAACGAGTTTCAGGTAATTATTGACATGCCCGAAGGCACAACGCTTGAGCGCACAGCAGCTGTTACTAAAGAATTAGCAGCATACATTGCTCAGCAAGCTTATGTAACCGATTACCAAACTTATGTGGGAACTGCATCGCCAATGAACTTTAACGGTTTGGTTCGCCACTACGATTTACGTACCGGTTCAAATGTTGCCGATATTCAGGTAAACCTGACCGACAAAACCACGCGTAAAATACAAAGTCATGATATTGCAAAAGCCATGCGCCCCGGAATTCAGGAGCTGGCGAAAAAATACAATGCCAATGCAAAAGTAGTTGAGGTTCCTCCGGGTCCTCCGGTACTTTCAACTTTGGTTGCCGAAATTTATGGTCCCGACTACGAAACACAGATTGATATTGCACGCCAAACCAAAGAGCTATTTGCAAATACTGCCGATGTGGTTGATATTGACTGGCAAGTGGAAGATGACCAAATAGAATACAAATTCAACGTATTAAAAGAAAAAGCTGCCTTGCTTGGTGTTTCTACTCAGCAAGTAGTACACAGCATGGGAATGGCTCTGGGCGGGCAGGAAGTTACACAACTTTATGCTGAAAAAGAACACGACCAGGTTGGTATTTCTTTACGTTTTAACGAAAGCGAACGTTCAAGTTTAGAAGACCTAAAAAAGGTGAGTATTTTAAGCATGACCGGACATAAAGTTGCTTTGGGTGATGTAATTGAAATTGAAGAAACCATTCAGGATAAAAGTATTTACCGTAAAAATCAGAAACGTGTGGTTTATGTAACTGCCGATATAGCTGGTAAATTGGAAAGCCCGGTTTATGGAATCATGAATATGTCGGAAAATCTGGATAAAATTAAATTACCTGAAGGTTATGTTTTAAACGAAGAATTTACGGAACAACCTTTTATTCAGGAAAATTATAGCCTTAAATGGGATGGTGAATGGCAAATTACATACGAAGTATTCCGCGATTTAGGAACAGCCTTTGCCGTTGTACTTTTGGTAATTTACCTACTTATTATTGGTTGGTTCCAAAACTTTACTGTGCCATTTGTAATGATGGTTGCCATTCCACTTTCATTGGTGGGTATATTAGTTGGGCACTGGATGATGGGGGCATTCTTTACAGCAACTTCAATGATTGGATTAATTGCGCTGGCGGGTATTATGGTCCGAAACTCCATACTGCTCATCGACTTTATAAATCTCCGGCTCGACGATGGAGTTCCGCTAAAAGAGGCGATAATTGAAGCTGGGGCAGTTCGTACCACTCCTATCCTACTAACCGCCGGAACAGTTGTAATTGGTGCAGTAGTTATTTTATTCGACCCAATTTTCCAGGGACTTGCAATCTCGTTAATGGGTGGAACAATTGCATCTACTTTCCTTACCTTAATTATTGTGCCACTTATTTATTACATGACAGAGAAGAAAAAATA
>JAUVDE010000126.1 GCA_030595485.1 Draconibacterium sp. | reverse complement strand
AACCAGTTTCGGTATCGCCAAAGTTTACTAAAATACCTTCTTCTCCGGGTAATGGAAGTGGTGTAAAAAAACCAAGGAATAGAAGTAAGATCAATACAATTGCATGAAAAACAATTGATCCAATTATCCCTTTCTTACGCTCGCTATATTCTTCTCTTCCCTCCATCAATCACTTAGGTAATAAATTACAACTATTCAGGAGCTGTGGCCAATATCATTTTGTATTTATTTCTTCGGGCAATATTCATCATCTTAACAACTTCGTTTACCGGCACGGTTTGGTCGGCATGAAGCGCAATAAAAATATCGTCGTTAGCTGAGCCAAATTTATTGACCAGAAAAGGTTCTATTTCATTAAACGATACTTGTTTTACGTTGTCGTTATCGTTTATGTAATATTTCAGATTTTTTGTAATCGATATGGTTGTAATTGCCTTAGCCGAGGTTTGGTTATTACTTTGTGGAAGCAATAATTTCAAAGCGTTTGGCGCAATTAAAGTTGAAGTTACCATAAAGAAAATCAGCAACAGAAACACAATGTCAGTCATCGACGACATGCTAAATTGTGCATTTACTTTATTTCTCTTTTTTAGTGCCATTTGCGCTATTTAAACGGGTTCGTTCAATAAATCCATAAATTCCGATGTGGTGGCTTCCATTTTGAATACCACTTTTTCTACATTAGCCACAAGAATGTTGTAGGCGAAGTAGGCGATAATACCAACTGTTAAACCGGCAACTGTTGTAACCATTGCTTGGTAAATACCTGTTGAAAGCAAGGTGACATCGATGTTATTCCCAGCGTTCGACATATCGTAAAAAGCCTGAATCATTCCTATTACTGTTCCCAGGAAACCAATCATTGGAGCTCCACCAGCTACAGAAGCAAGTACCGGAAGTCCTTTTTCGAGTTTTGAAATCTCGAGGTTACCAACATTTTCGATGGCAGCATTTACGTCGGTTAGTGGACGGCCAATTCGGCTGATTCCTTTTTCTAACATGCGGGAAGCTGGATTTGGATTACTTCGGCAAAGTGCAATCGCAGCATCAATCTTCCCGGTAGTAATGTATCCTTTAATATTTTCCAATAAACCCGAATCAAATTTCCCGGCCTTAAAAATCGCAAAAAAGCGATCGATAAAAATATAAACTGCAATAAAAGATAGGCCAAGTATTGGAAGCATTATCCAACCTCCTTTCATGGCCATGTCAATAAATTTTGTAGATATTCCTTCCGGTTCGGTTACTAAAGCTTCCATTTCCTGAGGAAGGTCTGATTGAATCATTAATAAGTTCAACATATGTATCAAGTTATTTTTTACAATTCTTTGAAATAAAAACGAGGCATAATGATGTTTATTATGCCTCGCAAAAATAAGTAATATTTTAACGGCTTTGTTTTGCTTATTTGATCAAAACTGCCGAGTTATGAACAATATGGTTTTGATAGACCCGACTACAAGCCAAACATTAGGAAGTAAGTACCTGCACCTGCCAAATAACCAATTAATGCCAATAACGAAATCTTTTTAACATACCAGATAAAATCAATTTTCTCTAAACCCATTGCAGCAACACCAGCCGCCGAACCGATAATAAGAATACTACCACCTGTTCCGGCACAGTAAGCAAGGAATTGCCAGAATTTTCCATCTGCCACAAAATCAGCAAGGAATCCGGTTGTTCCAGGTTCTGCAATCGGATACATTCCCATTGCACCTGCCACTAACGGTACATTGTCAACAATAGCCGACAATACTCCAATAATCAGGTTAATAATGTAAATATTATGGAATTGTTCTTCAAGTACGGTTGACAAAACATTTAAATGGCCTACCGATTGAAGGGCGGCAACTGCAGTTAAAATTCCAAGGAAGAAGAAAATGGTTGGTACATCAATTTTTTTCAATACTCCAATTACGGTAAGTTGTCTTTTGTCTTCAAGTGGTTTATTGCGGTGCATTATTTCAGTTGTCAGCCAAATTACACCTAAGCCAAACAGCATTCCCATATAAGGAGGAAGGTGCGTAACGGTTTTAAATACCGGAACAAATAACAATGCCGAAACTCCCATAAATAGTAGTAGTCTTTGTTCAAAACGAGAAGTGAATTCATTTGCGTCACCGTTTTCCAAAACCGGACGTTGAATATCACCTTTCATGGTAAAGCTTACAATAATAAGCGGAACAATCATGGTTACTAAACTTGGTACAATAACGTCGGTCATAATCGGAATAGTAGAAACTTGACCACCAATCCAAAGCATAATCGTTGTTACATCGCCAATAGGCGACCAAGCTCCTCCGGCATTGGCAGCTAATATAACCATACTGGCAAAAAACCAGCGGTCTTTTTTATCATCGATTAACTTGCGCAATAGGGCTACCATTACAATTGTTGTAGTAAGGTTATCCAGAGCTGCTGACATAAAGAAGGTAAGCACACTAAGTATCCAAAGTAGTTTTACTTTGTTGGTTGTTTGAATTTTGTCGGTGATTGGTTTGAAACCCTGGTGTTGGTCAACGGTTTCAACAATAGTCATTGCGCCAAGCAAGAAAAACAAGATTTCAGCGATTTCAACAAGGTGATGTTCCAAGTCGTGTTTTACAAAATGACTTTGATGTTGTGCTACCTCAACCGTGCTTTTCCACACTTCTTTATAATGAGGTTCGGCAACACCCGGTTTAATAAAATTAATAACATCGTTGGCAGTAGCTGTAACATGGTGCCAAGCCGGACTTAGGTCTAAGCCAAGCAAACTGTGATAATTGAGCGCATAAATGGCCCACAGTATTGTTCCGGTTAATAATGCAGAAGCGGCTTTGTCAACTTTCAGGGGATGTTCCAGGGCAATAGCGGTGTAGCCCAGAACAAAAACAACAACCATTAATATAAACATAGTAATAATTTTATAAGTTTAAGTTTATTCGTTTTATCGTTTGCTCTAATTTCTAATATGATTCGTTACAAAAAGTAACACCACATTTTGTCATAAAAGAACAACAAAAATAGTTGATGCTGAAAAGAATAAAAGGAATTCTATCAGTTTTTTTTATTTTTTAATATTTCGATGGAAAAAGAAGAAAAAGGATGCAGGCTATTTGTCTTTCTTTTTAAAAATAGAAGTCATTTTTTTGAGTAGCTCATCAAAAGAATTGTATTCTTCTTTAAACGAAAGTCCGATACCCTGAGTATAAGGAGCAGTTTCGTATATTAAATTATTGTTGGAGCGGTTATACGCTTTAAACTGAATTTTGCCGCTAGGCACAAGTTTTACGCCTATTTCAAAATCGCCGACAATCTGGCTACTACTGTTGTTAATCGAGAAATCGTTTGTATTGTTTCCAATATTCCCGTTTAATGAAACTCTGTCGTTGAAAATCTGGGTGCTTAAGGCTACTTCAATTTCATCTTCAGAAACACCGCCGGGCCTGTAATTTAAACCAACATCCCAGTTCGAACTAATTTGTGATAGCCAGTTGCTTAATTGATTTGATAATAATTCGCTTGCTGTGGTGCCAACCATATTTGTGTTTTGCGCTTCGTAGGTTCCACGCATGTATTCCGGAGTGTAAAATTTGCCCATAACAATAAGTGACAGGATTTGCTTATTCATCTCCTCTTCGGTCTTGAGAAATTGTGAAAGTTCGTCTTTTTTACTTTGATCGAGAGTAGGGAAGTTAATGTCGAATCCAATGGTGGGATTTAGTAACTCATCCTGTAATTTTAATATACATTCAACAGGTATGCGCTGGCTTTGACTTTTATTCTCGAAGTTGTTAGGAAGTATATCGTACAACGATGCTTTTAACTTATAAACAGCATTTAAATCGATAATAGCATTGTATGGGTCGCCTGTCCATATAATTGAACCACCTGGTTTAATGCTGAATCTTTTGTTTAGAACATTTTGTAGCGTAAATAAATAATTTCCTTTTGTTGGATTATAATTTCCCGATAAGGTCATGTTCCCATCGTTATCCATTTCGAATAAAAGAATTCCCTCACCTTGTGCTTTTATTACATCGCCAATTTGCGAATTGTAAACAATTTGAACTTTGGCTTCGGGAGTGGCTTCAATAGTGAAATTCATATTAAGCTCACTATTTCTTTCTTTTTTTATCTCGGCAAAAAAATCATCTGTTTTGGTTTCTGCTGTCGATACAAATTCAATAAAGTCGTATTGTTCAACCGTGCTCTCACTTTCCATCGAAATTTTCACATCGGTGCCCAGCAGGGTAGTAGCAGTGCCTGTAAGCTGCGTTGCTTTGTCAGCCCCGGTAATGTCGAGTTTTCCATTTGCTATAACTGTACCATAAAATTGTTCGTTATCGTGCGAGGTGGTATTTAGCGCTCTAATTTTATCAGAACTAAAACTCAGATCAAATTCCATTTCGTTAAAGTTGGTGTGTACAATTGTTCCGTTAAAATTGGCCGTATTCTGTTTATCGTCGTAGACCGTAATATTATCGAATTTAATGGTGTCGTTTTTCAAATAAATCGAATCTGTTAAGGAATACGGAATTTGAGTAGCATTCACTGTTAAACCAGCGTTTTGCACCAATGCTTTTCCATTAAAATCAATTTTTTTAACGGTTCCTCCTAATTCAACCTTACCACTTGCAGTCCCATGGAAATCAGAAAAATTCTTTTTCATAAATGCTTCTAAAATAACTAATGGAACGCTGTCGAGTTCGGCAAAATAGTTCAATTCGTTTGTAGATGGTTTCATATATCCAAAAATCCGAAGTGGCATTCGATTGTTACGAACGAGCCTTAGTTCGGAATCTATGGTTGACTGAAAACGATTCCATTGACTGATTAGCGTTACATTACCCATTCGTTGTTTTTTGAAAGCCAAATTCTCAATACTTAAATTCGATAAAATGGCCGGAGCATCAAAGGCATTTGCGATTCCGAATGTTCCGTTAATAATACCTTCCAGTTGAATGTCCTTATTTAAATATTTATCGATGTAGCTTAAATCAATATTCTTTAAATTGAGGTGTAACAGATCACCACTTCCATTAACAAGTTTTCCTTCAGCTGCAATCTCCTGCCCGTCATGTCCCATTCTGAAATTATTAATGGCGAAAGATGATGAATCGATTGAAGCCAGGTAAGGGGAAATAGTCCAGAGCGTATCTGCAATGTATATCTGCGATGGCAAACCTTTTATCTCAATACGTTGGTGCTTCGCTGTGTCGGGGCGAGAAAATATCGTTTGAGTTTTTAAGGAACCACTGTAGGTTAGTTCGTCGAAATTACTCCACGAAATGGTATTGTCGAGCACATTATTGGCAACCTTCGAATCGATGGTGAAATTATAAAGTTTCATGCCATTCCGATTTAAAAGTTGGCTTACTCTAAGCTTTGATGCAAACTTGCCATTTGCAAGGTTCTGGTTTCCAATAAAAATATGTCGGGCCCAGAAATCCTTGTATTTTACACCCGGAATACTTCCATTAAACTGAAAATAATCTTTAGGAGAATCAATTTTTCCGTACAACAAAAATGGTGTTTCCAATTCTAAACCCGGAACAAAGATTTCAGCAAGCCGATTTATTTCTTTGCAATTAACCTGATAATCGAAAACATTTGTAACTGAATTCTCTACAGCCTGGTAGTTATGCGAAGGAATAAAGTGATGAATAATCTTTTCAAAATCATTGAGTAGGGTACGGAAATTATATTTGCCATCTATTGAAGCATCGAAAAAGTCAGATGTAAATACCAAGGAATTTATGCTGTCTTTGGCAAGTGTTTTTAGTTCCATTCCGCCTAAATTCATTTGCCCATTGCGGTTTTTATAATAGCCTTCTTCTACTTTAATAATACCGTCGAGGTTATCAATTCTGTCGCCATCGAAATTGGCAAACATTTTAAAGGCAATTTCTGCATCTGGAAACTTTTCACCAAGATTCAGTTTGCTTGGTAATGCTTTTCTCAGGTTTAAATCAAAATCGAAACGTGGAATTTCGGAGTTTAAATCAAGTTCACCTAAAAATGCAAACTTAAGGTTGGGGTCGTTTACACTGAGTAAACCATCGAACATTTTATTCTGCAAAAGCCCATCGAACCTGATATTCTTATAGACATATTGGTTTAAATCAATTTCTTCAACATTTCCTTTAAATACGCCCGAAACGGTCTTCTCTATTTTATTGTAATTTCCATCAGCAGCACCACTGAAAGTTAGTTTTCCTACATTTTCGAGTTCGAAAAATTCACCCAATTCGAAATTGCTTGTGGAAATATTTCCACTGTAATAAATTTCGCCTTCTTTTTCAGGGGTGACCAGAACATCGGTGGTTAACGATCCCATTTCACTTTCCAGCGTTCCGAAGGTTACAAAATCGGAAAGGAAACCACTAAAATTACCCTTGAATTTTACCAATCCGGCATTATAAAAGCTTTCTGGGAATTCTAAATATTTGCGCTTGGCTGAGTTAGGAAGACGAATATTGCTAATATCGGTAAAACTAGTTTCCGACTGTTTTAAATCGAGAAACAAGTACATTTCTTCGGGATGCATTAAATCGTTGACATAAAAATCGAGAATGGCTTTGGTATTTGTACCCGTACTTAGGGCCAGGCTTTTTCCTTTCAAGTCATCGAGGGTTCCGCGTATTAAACCCGATAATTTAATTTTTTGATTCATGCCTTTTAAAGCAGGGACCAGCTGCCCTAATTCGCTACAACTAATGTTTGATGTGCCAATTCGTAAATTCAAATCAAAAGGAGTATTCATCGAATCGGCTTCGGTGTATAGTTTTAAAGCCAAATCGGTATTCTTAATTTCCGAACCTGCACTCTGAAGATTAAAATTAGTAATGTTTATATCTCCTCTAACAATTGAAACATCAGCCGATGAATTTACGAGTTTTAGGTTTCTTCCGGCATCTAAGCGCAGTTGATTTAGGGTAAAAGAAACAGAATCGGAAACACTGGTGAAATCCGAAATATTTAAGTTTAAATCATCCGCATAAAGTTGCGTGTGTTTTTCTGAAAACTCATCCCTATATGAAATGTTTAAATCACCAAAATCGAATTCATTACAACTTATCTTCCATAAATTTAAAGTGTCAGTTTCATTCGCTTGCCCAAGCGCATTTAAAAGCAAACTAAAATTGAAGTAGTTGGCTGAATCACGTGAAATATTAAGTGCGTTGTTTTTAAATGAAAGCGTTTCAATGGAAATTTGTTGTTTGCGAATTTTTAGACTATCCAGTTTTGCCGAAATAATTTGACTGTAAAGCAAAGTATCGCGGTTTTGATCTTCAATTAAAACATCTTCTAAATATAAAGTGTGGAAAAAACCAATATCTACTTTACCAACCGAAATGCGTGTGTTTAATCGCTCCGATAATCTGGCGGCAATTTTATTGGTTATTTGTGTTTGTACCCAACTATTTTGAATGGCAAAATAAGCACCAGCCAGCAACGTTAGTAACGCTACTAACACGATAATGATTATTTTCCAGCCTTTTTTGATAGTTTTGCAATTTAAAAGCGAACATAAACCTTTTCAAGCAATAAAAGCCTACAGTTTAATTTGTTTTGTTAACGATGTATTTTTAATAACAAAAGATTTAAACCAAGCTGCTTTATTCTTGTTTAGTAACGTTAAAAAGGGAGTTATTTGTATGTCAGAAAAAGGAATTACAATATTAGGAATTGAGTCGTCGTGTGATGATACTTCAGCGGCAGTAATACGCGATGGTATTATTATGTCGAATGTTGTAGCCAATCAAAAAGTTCACGAAGAATATGGTGGGGTAGTACCTGAATTGGCTTCGCGTGCACACCAACAAAACATTATTCCGGTGGTTGATCTTGCCATTAAAAAAGCAGGAATTAATCGCAATGAAATTTCGGGAGTAGCATTTACCCGAGGTCCGGGTTTATTGGGCTCGTTGTTGGTTGGGGCATCGTTTGCCAAAGGATTTTCGCTGGCAGCGGGTATCCCATTAATTGACGTCAACCACCTTCAAGGACATGTTTTGGCTTTGTTCATAAAAGAAAAGGGTGTTGAATACAATCCTCCTAAATTTCCATTTTTGTGTTTGTTGGTTTCGGGTGGGAATTCGCAAATTATAATGGTGCGCGATTTTTTAGATATGGAAGTTATTGGGCAGACGATTGATGATGCAGCAGGCGAAGCATTTGATAAATGTGCAAAAGTAATGGGTTTACCATACCCTGGAGGACCGCATGTTGACCGTTTGGCTAAAGAGGGCAATCCCTTAAAATTCGAATTTACTCGTCCGCGAATACAAGGTCTTGACTACAGTTTTAGTGGATTAAAAACCAATTTCTTATATTTTTTAAGAGATAGTTTGAAGGAAAACGAAAACTTTATTGAAGAGAATAAGGCAGATTTATGCGCATCGATACAATACACGATTATTGAAATTTTGTTGGGCAAATTAAAACGTGCAGCAAAAGAAACCGGAATTAAAGAAATTACGGTGGCTGGAGGTGTTTCTGCAAATTCGGGCTTACGAAATACATTGGTCGAATATGCAGCAAAATATCGTTGGAACGTAGTGATTCCAAAGTTTGAATATACGATGGATAATGCTGCAATGATTGCCAT
>JAUVDE010000382.1 GCA_030595485.1 Draconibacterium sp. | reverse complement strand
AAGGGATTGACTGAGTACTCGTCGCACTAACAGCATTGATATTAAGAGGTGGAGCTAGTGTAAATATGCCATCTTTCTCAATATATTTTACTGAAGCATCTGCTTCCAGTTTTTTTAATTGCCCAAGAAGTATTTTCACAGAGAATCCTTTTATTGCTGTACCATAAACATGGCCTATCTCACCATCTGAAATTCCTGCACGTTTTAAAATTTTTGCCGATTTAGCTTTAACAGCATTTTGTTTCTTTTCGTAACCTTTTAGTTTTGCAAGCTCTTGATTAAGATCTGCATCATTAAGTACTACGATGTAACTGTTTTTGTTAACTGACGCAGATTTTAGTTCTAGCTCCTGTATCGATTCATCAGTAACAATCGGTTCTTCACACGATTGCACTATTGCCAATACGAAAAGTAAAGGCATGACTTTTAGAAATATTTTCTTCATGGAAATAAAGGTTTTTCAGAATTAAACATTTAATATTTCTCACAAGTTAAGGAAAATAAAACACAATATTGTCTTTATATTTTAGGTGCACTAAAAAAAGCTGCCTGAACCAGACAGCTTAATATAATAATTATGGATAGATTATTTCAGCAACTCGTCAACCTTCTGAACTATTTCCTTGAATTCTTTCTCATTAAAGCCAGTTGAAGCAACAACAATATTCCCATCCTGGTCGATAATAAAATTACGTGGAATACTTTGTTTGGCGTATTTCGAAAATATTTCGCGTTTAGGATCAGGGTAAAAAGGCATTATAAAACCCTTGTCTTTTTTGAATTTATTTACCGTTGCCCAATCATGTTCTCTTCCAATTACAAGTATCTCAAAGTCTTTCCCCTTAAAGTGCTTGTGAACTTCTTTTTCTAAATGAGGAAGTTCTTTACGGCAGGGTGGGCACCAGTCGGCAAAAAAGTTTACCCAAACTACTTTCCCTTTTAGGTCGGAAAGTTTTTTTACCGTTCCGTCTTCCATGGTAATTGAAAAATCAGGGGCTTGGTTGCCAACTTTAACAAGTGTACTTTCGTCTTGCGCAAATAAAGTTATTGAGATGAGGGTTAAAACAATTAGGACAGTTAAATTTTTCATGTTATAATTTAATTTCGGTTATGCTTGAGGCGAAAAAATACCTCGTTTTTGGTTTCTGCTAAGAAAGAAATAATATTTTAAAAACCATGTATTCTGATAAATGAATAATTGTTTGCTGCTTCAACCGATTCGAAATAAAGACCGGCGACCTGGGTGATGTGTGGTGGAATAAAAACAAGTGCATCAATTCGGGTGTCGCTTGAAGAGATATTCCCAAAGCTTGTGGCAACATACCCACTTCTAAACTTTCCCTTTTTGTACTTTTCCGAAATTATCTTTTGTCCATCTTGTTTGTAAGCCCAGGCACCCTCGCGTGCACCCTCTAAAAACTCTCCCAAAAGCAGAAAATCCACCTTGTCCCACTTGTCAAGCAAAATGCTAAATTTCCCGGTACCTGAATTTATTGGATAGTTAGCATTGGCTTTATTCCGAATATTGAACTTAAAGTTGTCAAGTGTAAATTGTATTTCAAAATCATTAGAACCATCTTTCAGGTAGAAGGTCCACTTTCCGGAAGGAGAGCCATTGATAAATTGTGCATTTAGTTTGGCTTTCCCATTGGGATAGAATACTTTGTATGCTCCGTGAAGTTTTTTTCTTTCTAACCTTCCTTTTGCGTAAATACTTCCACTGACATAATAATCGGTAAAGTCTCCTCCATAAAAATTAGCATTATTAGCCCAAAACGATTCGCGGTAGTAGCTTGCTTTCTCAGGAAGACATATTTGCCAATGTTTATTGTAGTATACTTTTACTTTTCTACTATTATCAGTAAACACTGCAAGCGACGATTGTTTTTGGCTAGCATGGTAATAAACAGTATCGGAAATTATGTCTGCCAGTCGAGTGTCTAAAGCGCGCGAAAGTGTATCAGTCTTTCCACGTTCTTCAAGTAGGTGGTTACAACCTTTACAATACGCTTTTAAAGCTATACAATTAATATCTCCTCCAAGAATGAATGCTTTTTCAAGATCATTGCAAAATAGTTGCAAACTATCGATATGAAAATTACACACGGCAGAATTGATAAATACCGAAGCATTTGTTGGCGTATAAATTTTTACCTGCTCGTAAAACACTAGTGCCGAATCGTAATCTTCGTGTAAACGAAAATAGTGTCCAGCAAAATTGTTCATATAAAGCAATTTCTTTTGACTGAATTCTTCATCGGACTGATTAATGGCTGGGACAAAGTATTTTAAGGCATTGGCCGAATCTTTCTGATGTTTATAAATATTACCTAAAGCATATTTGGTTTCTGCATTGTTGGGATCGAGTTTTATGTTTGTTTGGTAATCAAAAATGGCTCCGAGGGTATCTTTTAAATGCATCTTGCATATCGCCCGATTCTGATATATGAAATAGGCTTCTGCATCGTCGTTAATGGCCTGATTAAACTTAACAAGAGCACTGTCGTATTTGTGTTCTTGCATGAGCATATAGCCGTCGTAGTTTTTCTGTGCTACCTTTCGGTTAATCTCTTTCTTTTGGGCTTGTGCAGAATAAATTAAAATGAAAAATGATAATAGTAGAAATAGAGGTTTCAACATTAAATTGGGTTGTTTCGGTTTTTAATTGGGCTTAAAAGTAGAAACATTATTGTTAAATAAAAAACACCCACGAAGTATCTTAGCAGGTGTTTCAAATATTAAAAAAAATGCATTTACTTCTTCTCTGTTAGGAACTTGGTTACAGCAGCTTCAATTCGTGCCGGAATTGCCGAAACATCCGACTTTACAAATTTGTCGCCGGTAATACTTTCGTAAAGTTCGATGTATCTTTCAGAAACCTGGGTTACAAAATCTTCATTCATTTCAGGCATTACATCACCATCACGTCCCTGGAAATTGTGATCCATTAACCACTCGCGCACAAATTCTTTAGAAAGTTGTTTTTGGTTTTCACCTTTATCGAAACGTTCCTGATAACCATCGGCGTAGAAATAACGCGATGAATCGGGCGTATGAATTTCATCAATCAAATAGATTTGACCGTCTTTTTTTCCAAACTCATATTTTGTGTCTACTAAAATTAGCCCCTTCTCTTTAGCAATTTCGCTACCTCGTTTAAATAGTGCCAAGGAAATACGTTCCAACTCCACATAGTCTGCTTCTGAAACCAAACCTTGTTTTATAATCTCGTCACGCGAAATGTTTTCGTCGTGTTCGCCCTGTTCTGCTTTGGTTGTTGGTGTTAGCAAAGGCTCGGGAAAAGCCTGGTGTTCTTTTAAACCTTCAGTAAGTGGAACTCCGCAAATGTCACGACCACCCCCTTTGTACAATCTCCACGAGCTACCGGTTAGGTAACCGCGTACAATCATTTCTACCGGAAATGTTTCGCAAAAATGACCAACTGTTACGTTCGGGTCGGGCGATGCAATTTTCCAGTTTGGTACAATGTCAGCTGTCGCATCTAGAAATTTCTCTGCAATTTGGTTCAACACCTGTCCTTTATACGGTATTCCTTTTGGAAG
>JAUVDE010000273.1 GCA_030595485.1 Draconibacterium sp. | reverse complement strand
GTTTGTATAAAAAGGAAGCAAAATATTCAAATCTTTACGATGAAGATGAAGTAACTGTTCCGCCGCTGTTTGCACGTCCCGAATTTCATTTTGAAAGAACAGAAACCCAAACTCGCTATCGACTAAAAATATTTCTGGATGAAAAAGAGGTTTTACTATCAAAAAGGTCGTGCCAAATTGTTACCGGTAAACCTTGTTTAATGCTGTACCGGAACCAATTGGTGGCATTCGAAAAGTTAAGTGCTAAAAAACTAATGCCTTTTTTCGAGAAGGATTTTGTTACGGTGCCCAATACTATCGAAGAGAAATATTATTCGGGATTTGTGTTGAATACGGTGCGCGACTACGATGTAAAAGCAACTGGGTTTGATATTGTTCAGGCTGATTCGGAAAAATGTGCAGTACTTTCCTTAGAAGTAAACTTGCAGTACCAGCCTTGTTTAATTTTGAAGTTTGAATATGGCGACGAAAAGTTTTTACCTAATTCCGAAAGGGAAATTGCAGTTAGTGTGCAAAAGCAAGCTAAGTCATTTGTTTTTAGCAAAACCGTTCGCGATTTTAATTGGGAAAAAGAAATTGGTGAAATACTATTAAGTACCGGATTAATTGATGACAATGGCTTTTATACAATAAAAAGTGTGCCTTTACTAGAGCAACAAAATGCACTCTATTTTTTTGTGAATTGGCTGAACGAGAACCGACCTGCACTTGAGGCCAAAGGAATTGTTATTCGGCAAGAACAACTGGATAAGAAATATTTTACAGGCAGTCAGCATCTGGAGGTAAAAACGCAAAGTAAAGGCGACTGGTTCGATGTGTATGCAGTGGTTCATTTTGGCGAATTTAGCATTCCTTTTATTCATCTTAAAAAATACATTTTAAATGATATTCGCGAGTTTGAATTGCCCAATGGCGAAGTGGCAATTTTACCCGACGAGTGGTTTGCTCGATACAAAGGATTGTTGCCTTTTGGAAAAGTCCACGGCGACCGCATGAAATTTGAGAAGCATCATTTTACTTTGTTGCAAGATTCTATTCAGGGAGCAGATAAATCGCTTAAGCGGAAATACGAACAGTTGGTAAATGCCGAAAATGAAGGAATTGTTTTGCCGGCTAATTTGGACGCCACTTTGCGAAATTATCAGGAGGACGGTTTTAATTGGATGTACGGTTTGTATAAAAATGGCTTGGGTGGCTGCCTGGCTGATGATATGGGACTTGGAAAAACGCTGCAAACCCTTACTCTTTTGTTAAAATTAAAGCGCTTAAAACAGAGTATTAAAGTTCAAAACCCAATATCGGAACCCGGCCAGTTAGATCTGTTTGCCACTGAAAACGACACTGATGAAGTTGTGCAACCTGCTAGTTTAATTGTTGTGCCTACCTCGCTGGTGCATAATTGGAGTAACGAAATTAGCAAGTTTACTCCCGCTTTAAATGTTTATGAATATGTGGGAACACAACGTAAAAAAGTAGTCGATTTAAATTCTATTTCGCGGTTTTACGATGTAATTATTACCACTTACGGTACGGTTCGTAATGACAGTAATTTGCTTGCGAACACCGAATTTTTCTATTTAATATTAGATGAAAGTCAATCGATAAAAAATTCAACATCGAAAACCTACAAAGCGGTAATGAGTTTGCAAGCAAAACATAAGCTTGTTATTACTGGTACGCCCATCGAAAATTCGCTTTCTGATTTATGGTCGCAAATGAATTTTTTAAATCCCGGAATTTTGGGGAATCTGGCTTTTTTCCGTCGCTCGTTTATTACGCCCATTGAAAAACATGCCAACGAAGAGCAAATGGAAAAACTTCAACTAATGATTCGCCCTTTTGTTTTGCGACGCAAAAAAGATGAAGTAGCCAAAGATTTACCGCCATTAATGGAAGAAATACGTATTTGCCCAATGCTTGGCGAACAACATAAAATGTATGAGGAAGAGAAATCGATAATCCGAAATACCATTTTAACTGCCATTGAAAAAGAAGGGGTGAAAAAAACATCGTTTGTGGTATTGCAAGGCCTTACTAAATTGCGTCAGTTGGCCAATCATCCTTCATTAGTCAACAAAGAGTTGGAAGAGTCGTCGGGAAAGTTCGACGAAATATTTAGGATGCTACAAAATTTGGTGGCAGAGAAACACAAAGTGCTTATATTTTCGTCGTTTGTTACGCACTTAGAATTGATTGAACAGCGAATTGAACAGGAAAAATGGAAGTTTAGTAAACTGACAGGAAAAACCACCAAGCGCGAAAAAGTAATTCGCGAGTTTCAGGAAGATGAGGAGAATCGTATTTTCTTGATTTCGCTAAAAGCCGGTGGAGTGGGGCTTAACTTAACTGAGGCTGATTATGTTTTTATTATCGATCCTTGGTGGAATCCGGCAGCCGAAAATCAGGCCATTAATCGTGCCCACCGAATTGGACAAAATAAGCATGTTTTTGTTTACCGTTTTATTACTGAGAATTCAATCGAAGAAAAAATTCAGAAATTAAAAGAACGCAAAAGTTCCTTGGCCGATAAATTTATCAATTCGAATAATCCATTTCAGCAAATTACACAGGAAGAAATTCTCGACTTGTTTAAGTAGAAGCTAGTTCAGAATGACGTTTTAAAGTATCAACCACCAATAAGTACGATGTGATGTTAATATCAATTTACTTCCGTTTATTCTTCACATAAATTAGTTTGAATTTTCCACGGTGGCTTTCGCGCTGCTCAATTTCATAGGTCCCTATTGAATTAATAAGTGGCGTAAGTTTTTCGAAACCATAATTTCTGGAATCGAAATTCGGTTGCTTTTTTTGCAATAAACTACCCACATCACCTAAAAATGCCCAGCCATCGTCATCTGCCAAATCTGAAATGGTTTTCGAAATTAAACGAATAACCTTTGGCGTAATCTTATCAACTCCACTTTTCTTCTCTGCCTTTTCAGGAGTATCGGCACTTTCACTTTCTTTCGAACGGCTTTTCAGAATTTCAATATAAATAAATCGGTCGCAGGCTACAATAAAAGGTTCCGGTGTTTTCTTTTCACCAATTCCAATCACGTTCATTCCTGCCTCGCGTAAACGAGTGGCTAGTCGGGTAAAGTCACTGTCGCTCGACACCAAACAAAAACCATTTACTTTTTCGCTATACAAAATGTCCATGGCATCAATAATCATTGCCGAGTCGGTAGCATTCTTGCCAGTGGTGTATCCGTATTGCTGAATAGGTGTAATTGCATTCTCAAGCAACAAGTTTTTCCATTTCGATAGATTTGGTTTTGTCCAATCGCCATATATTCGTTTAATGGTTGGGTTGCCATATTTTGCAATCTCCTCCATCATTTCCTTTACGTAAGCCGAAGGAATATTATCTCCGTCAATAAGTACGGCTATTTTTAAATCCTTATCCATTGTTTCAAATTTTATTACGACTAAAGGTAGGGTATCTGTGTGAAGAGTCAAGTAGGTGATGAATATTTTATCGTGTTTATTCCATTGTTGCCTTTTTCATAATGAAAATTCAAAGCAGAAATCAGAAAAGGAGGTGAGATTATTACTTTTTGGCACCAGATCAACTGATCAACGCACTTCGAGAAGCTATAAAAAGAAAAATATCTTTATTGAAGGTTTGAAATCCCTATAGATTTAGGAACAAACATGTTGTAGAACTTATGAATTGGGTCAAATCTTAACATTGCAAACCTTTTAGTAAAATAAGATAAAAACACCTGAAAATATGTACTTGTGACTAAGTTTTTATTCTGCAATAAGTTAACTAACATAAAAGAAAATATTCTTTAATTAAACTTTCGAATCATTGTTAAATAATGCGAAATAATATCAAATTATAAGCAAAATAGATTTGTGGCTAACACACAATTCTATATTTGCATCCGCTTTTTTAATCAAAAATTTTAATAAAAATCATATGGCTGAAGCATTAAAACTGATGTTGACGGGAATGAGCACCGTATTCTTTATTTTAATTATGGTTGTTGTGTTGGGTAGTTTAATTATCCGACTCACCAATAAATTGGCTCCATCTCCGGTAACGGTAACGGAAGTTCCAAGCCAAACAAATTCTGTGATAGAACCTTCAAAATTAGCTGCAATTATTTCGGCAGTTGAAATCACAACAAAGGGACAGGGAAAAGTTACTTCAATTGAGAAGTTGAAGAACTAAAATAAAAATTCCTGTTGAAGAACGTCATTCTGAATTTATTTCAGAATCTTCTAAAATAGGTGCTGATCCGTCAGCTGACGGACAGCACGACGTATTCGATGGGAGAAAAACGATAAATAAAACTAAAATATAAATAGAGATGAGTAGAGAGATTAAATTTAGTTTGCTGTATAGAGATATGTGGCAGTCTTCGGGAAAATACGTTCCGAAAGTAGAACAGTTAGAAAAAGTAGCGCCTGCAATTATAGATATGGGTTGTTTCGACAGGGTTGAAACCAATGGTGGCGGATTTGAACAGATTAACTTACTTTTTGGCGAAAATCCAAATGTGGCAAACCGCAAGTGGACACAGCCGTTTAACGATGCAGGCATTCAAACGCACATGTTAGAGCGTGCTTTAAACGGAATTCGTATGAGCCCGGTTCCTGCCGACGTTCGTAAATTAATGTTCAAAGTAAAGAAATTACAGGGTACCGATATTGCGCGTTCATTTTGTGGATTGAACGACCCGCGTAACCTTGAGAACTCGATTAAATTCGCCAAAGAAGGTGGAATGATTGCTCAGGCTGCATTGAGTTTAACCATTTCGAAAGTACACACCGTAGAATATTATTCGGAGCTTGCCAATACCCTAATTGAGATGGGTGCCGATGAGATTTGTGTGAAAGATATGGCTGGTATTGGTCGTCCGGCTTTTATCGGAAAAATTATAAAAAACATTAAAACCTCACATCCTAAAACCATTGTTCAGTACCATGGTCATTCAGGTCCAGGTTTTTCAATGGCAAGTATTTTAGAAGCTGCCCGTGCCGGTGTCGATTATGTCGATGTTGCAATGGAACCACTTTCGTGGGGAACGGGCCATGCCGATGTTTTGGCTGTTCAAGGAATGTTAAAAGATGCCGGGTTTAAGGTAAAAGACATTAACATGAAAGCCTATATGGAAGTTCGTTCGTTAACTCAGGAGTTTATGGACGATTTC
>JAUVDE010000169.1 GCA_030595485.1 Draconibacterium sp. | reverse complement strand
AGGAAAGGGTCATTGCAGTATAGCAATAACCCTTTCTTTGTATATTTTAATACGAACTTTATTGCGCCATATTGAATGTTAAACCACCTCCAACATAGAACTGATAAAAGGTAGAATAAGCATTTACGCTGGCACCACCTCCACCACCTCCAAAGTAAAAACCACCTCCGGCAGCTTGTACGGCTGAATTTAATCCACCCTGAACTTTAAGGCCAACTCGTTCTGATGCCCAAATGTTAAAACCAGCTTTAAGACCCCAAGCAAACTTAGTTGCAGTATCCGATCGTCCATTGTCTGGATTTAAAACATCTATAAATCCTACACCAGCTTGTAAACCAACATATGGTTCAACCTTTGAATCCGTTGGGAAATAGCGGTTACTTCCCAATAAAATATAGTTGGTTGCCACATCAAAATCAGTATATTTTACTCTATTCGTGGTTTTGTCATAATACTCCATTGGAGCATTTGAATCTAGCCGAAGATAACTTAATTCAATACTTTGAACAGGCGCCATCATGTATTCCAGTCCGCCTCCCCACTGGAAACCACCTTTTATTTTGCCTTTAAAATATTCGGTATTCGAGTAATACGAATCCACTTTGTCGTCGAAAGCGTAAAAAGTATACCCATTTACGCGCAAATGAGGCGTGAAGGATTTGTGTACCACAACAACGCGTTGAGGTTGCTGTTCCGAATCTTTTTCAGTGGCCGATGAATAAGCGAAAGAACCTGTGAAAAGAAAAGCGAGTAATACTAGTGTTTTGATTTTCATTTTTTAGTTGTTTTTTGTTTAAATGCAATTTAAGGCTTTTACAATGTTTTATTAAACAATATAGTACTTGTTTCGTATATTTTCAATCAAAACAACAAATGTCTGTATTTGTTCTGCAATTGTGTTGTTGATTGAAAAGGTAATTTAGTCTGTTCAATTGGGGCACAAAGATTTTAGCTTACAATTTTCATATAGCCACGTCCTTCTTTGAATGGAAGAATAAACCAGAACTCACTTCCTTTATCCACATTAGAGTCGAATTCCAACTCACCTCCCAACAGTGAAATATAATGTTGTGCGATGGGTAATCCAATTCCAGAGCCTGAGGTCGATTGGTTTATTGAATTCTGCACCCGATAGAATCGGCTGAAGATATTGTCAAAATCATCTTTCGGGATTCCAACTCCTGTATCTTTTACGAAAAATTTTATCTGGTCGTTTCGAATCATTTCATAACCAAAATTAATTAAGCCACTTGGAGTAAATTTAACTGCGTTATCAACTAAAATGGTAAGTGCTTCTTTTAATAAGTCATTGTCTGTGTCGAAACCAAACTCTGAATTGGCAACATCTATATTTAATTTTATATCCAAGTCTTTTGAATCGGGCAGAGTAGAGAAATAAGCGTTGTAAATATCCCGCATCAACGGGTTAATTTTGCAGTAATTATTTTTTAGAGTCACAGCTTCGGTTTCAATTTTCGAAAGATGAATCGTATTGTCAATCATATTGATTAGCTGCTGGCCGTTCTGGGTAATGGCATCGGTAAGCTCCAATCGCTCCATACTTTCCATCGAATCGTCAGCCAACATTCGCGTGAAGTTGGTAATGATATTCATTGGTGTACGAATTTCGTGCGAAAGATTTGATAGGAAAGCAGACTTTAAACGGTCTGATTCTTCGGCACGTACCAAGGCTTTTTCAAGACCAAATTCTGCTGTTTTGCGTTGCGTAATGTCACGTGCCACCGATATAACTGAGTGAGCACTTAACTTTGCCAATCTCATTTCAAATAGAAACGTACCATTAGGTGTATTTAATGAGTATTCAATAGTCTCAATCGAGTTGTTCTTTATACAATTCTGAATACACGACTTAATTTTATTGGCCATTCCTTCAGGAAAACCAGCGTCGTATATCGAACTTCCAATAATGTTAGCATCCTCTATTTTAAAGAGGTCACTTTCTTTAATTACAAAATCTTCATAAATGCCATCCTTATCAATCACAAAAAATATGTCGGGAATAGCTTCCAGCAATACTTTGTAACGACGCTTATTTGCTTCCAGTTCAGCAATTTTCTTTTTTGTTTTTGTAATATCTTCTAAAACTATATAATAGGTGTTATAATTCGGATTCAGCACAAGAACTTTATACCACTTGTCGAGGTTGCGTGCATGAAATTCGTTTACTTTCTTTTTGTTGAACAGAACCGTTTTGTTAATGTCAAATTTACCTTTAAAAATAAGGTCGTAAATATAGCCGGCCTCCTGTCCTTGAACTTCATAAAGATTGAGTTTAAAAGCTGATTCGAAAGCATTGTTTACTTTGTCGACTATTAATTTAACCACATTTCCATCTTCATCGCGTTCGGTAACCAGACGCGTAACTAAAAACGATGAATTCTGAATAACACGATTTATACTTTCATTATTTTGTCTCAAACTGTTTTCCAGCTCTTCAACCACAGTTGCATATTTTTTCCGCATATAGAATGTGGCAAGGAAAAACAGGATAAACACAAGTAGCGGATTGACTACAAATGGTTCGAAAAAGGTAAACGAATCAACTAAATGGTCGCTCAGATATAAATGGTAGGATATGCCTATGAGGGAAACCAAACCAAAAAGAACAATCCGGCTATCACTTTTCGAATAAAAGTAGAGATAAACTAAGCCGGCAATGTACCACCACGTTGCAAAATAAATGGTGTCGATGGGAGCGAGGTATGGACTAAATTCAGAAATATAAAATGCATAATTTAATACAGGGACTGAGAATGCAAGGTTTAGTGCACAATTACTTTTTGAATTTAAGGTGCAAACCCCTGCCATAATAGCAATCACAATCACCAAGAAATCGCAAATAATACATGACTGAGGACTTGGATTTGTTAGATGGATAATGCCCAAAACAAGGCTCAGACTTCCAATTATAAACCATATAATCAAAAGCTGAAAAAGCTGCTTTTGTTTGTTTTCTGATTCTGCAGCCCAATATTTTCCGGCTAATATTTTAAAAAGACTTGCCAATGCTTTGTAAAAATATTAAAAATGCGCTTTGAACCGCCAATACGATCGTTTTTTACTTCAAAAATTATCATAATGGGAAATTATAGCTTCCAGTAAAACTGATATTTGTTTGGTTTTTATGATCTAAATCACACCTTGCTAACAACTAATCAGTTAATCTATTATAATTTTTTCTCAGCCTGATTTTTGTTATGATTTGCTCAGGTGTGATTATTTAGATTTGCAGAAAATGAAACTACATTTTAAAAAGAAATATTATGCCAAAAGGAATTTTTAATGTACCGGTTGCCAAAAATGAGCCAGTAAAAAGTTTTGCTCCGGGATCACCGGAAAGAATTGAGTTAAAAGCAACGATTGCAGAAATGCGTTCGGAAGAAATCGACCAGCCAATGGTTATTGGTGGAAACGATGTTTATACCGACCGTAAGGAGCGTATGTTTCCTCCGCACGAGATTGCACATACTTTAGGGTATTACAACCAAGGCGATGCAAGTCATGTTGAGATGGCAATTGACGCTGCTTTGGAAGCCAAAGAAAAATGGGCAAATATGGGTTGGCAACATCGTGCTGCCATCTTTTTGAGAGCTGCTGATTTATTAGCCGGACCTTACCGTGCAAGAATTAACGCTTCAACTATGTTAGGGCAGTCGAAAAATGCATTTCAGGCCGAAATTGATGCTGCTTGCGAAATGGCTGACTTTTTCCGTTTTGGTGTTCAGGTAATGACTGACATTTACAAAATTCAACCCGAATCGGCTCCGGGAATGTGGAACTACAACGAATTCCGTCCTTTGGAAGGATTTGTATTTGCATTGACACCATTTAACTTTACTTCAATTGCTGGTAACCTTCCTGCGGCTCCTGCACTTATGGGTAACGTTGTTGTTTGGAAACCTTCGAAAACTGCTGTTTACTCGGCTGGTGTTATTATGGAGCTTTTCAGAGAAGCTGGTCTTCCTGATGGTGTTATTAACTTGGTTTACGCTTCGGGTCCTGTTGTGGCTGATGTCGTTTTAACGCATCCCGATTTTACAGGTATTCACTTCACTGGTTCTACTGGAGTATTCCAAAGTATCTGGAAAACAATTGGCGATAACATTTACAAATATAAATCGTACCCTCGTATTGTTGGCGAAACAGGTGGTAAAGACTTTATCTTTGCCGACAACACTGTTGACCCACAAGTTTTGGCAATTGCCATGTTACGCGGTGCATTCGAGTATCAGGGACAAAAATGTTCAGCTGCTTCACGTGTTTATCTTCCCAAAAGTATTTGGGCTGAAGTAAAAGAAAACTTTGGAAGAGAGTTGGCTACCGTTAAAATGGGACCACCGGAAGATTTCACCAACTTCATTAATGCCGTAATCGACGAACCTTCATTTGATAAATTAAAAGGTTTTATCGACCAGGCAAAAGAAGACGAAGATGCTGAAGTTATCTTTGGTGGAAACTGCGATAAATCGGTAGGTTACTTTATTGAGCCAACTGTAATTTTGGCTAAAAAACCTGATTACGTTACCATGGAAGAAGAATTATTCGGACCTGTTTTAACCATCTATGTTTACGAAGATGAGAAAATGGATGAAACACTCGATATTCTAGATAAAACTTCGATTTATGCATTAACAGGTGCTGTGCTTTCTCAAAACCGTTATAACATTGAGAAAATTACAAAACGCCTTGAAAACTGTGCAGGTAACTTCTACATTAACGATAAGCCAACCGGAGCTGTTGTTGGTCAGCAGCCATTTGGTGGTTCTCGTGGTTCAGGTACCGACGATAAAGCGGGCTCAATCTTCAATTTCTTGCGTTGGACTTCAATTCGTACAATTAAAGAAACTTTTGTACCATCAGAAACCTATACGTATCCGAACTTTGCTCCGGATGCAGAATAGATTTTAAAAATATTTTGTTGAAAAGGGGAGTTGATTTATTTCAGCTCCTCTTTTTTTTGCGCTTTAAGATGCCTACTTTTGTTTCATAATCAGTTAGAATGAAAAAGAAAATTATGGAATCGGGTGTTTTCAAAATTGTAGGAAACAAATTTGTTATTGCTATCGTTTTGTTTTTAACCTGGATTATCTTTTTCGACGAGAACAGCATTGTTGCACACACCGAAAGCAAACAACAACTTCACGACCTAATTCAACAAAAAGAATACTACAACGAACGCATTGAATCGGACAAACAAAAATTGGAAGATTTGAGTGCTGGCAAAGAAGAACTGGAGAAATTTGCCCGCGAACAATATTATATGTCAAAGCCCAACGAAGACGTTTTTATTGTTGTTGAAGAAGAATAGTGTTGAGTCACGCCTGCTTTAACTTACAACAGAATTATTCTTTTGAATTTTTGATTTGTTTAAAAATATTTACAGAAATATGCTATGCGCATATTTTTCGCCTTGCAAAAATCCAAAATAATTGCATCCTATAAGCTATTTCAGGCATAACACAACACTCAATAAAACATTCTTTAAAGATTACCGTTAATAAATATTAAGCTTACAATAACTATTTGAATGATAGTTTAAATTTCTTATATTGCTTGTAGAATGAGTGAGAATCTTGACATATTCAAAATTAGAACGAATAATATTGCACCTAAAACGGGACGCATTTTAATTGCTGAACCTTTTTTGTCGGGTGAATATTTTAATCGTTCGGTTGTGTTTTTGGTTACTTACAACGAAAAAGGTGCAGTCGGTTTTATTTTGAATAAAAAAGTAGATTTTCCAATTCAAGATGTATTTCCAGACTTTCCTGATTTTGATTCAGAGGTGTATTTAGGAGGACCGGTTGCAACCGATTCGATCTATTTTTTACACAAACTTGGCGATAAGTTGCCCGGAAGTATCCACGTTCTTGATGATTTGTATTGGGGAGGCGATTTTGAAATATTGAAACGTGATGTGCGATTGGGAAAAATAAATCCTGCCGAAATCCGCTTTTTTCTCGGATACTCGGGTTGGGATGCCGGTCAGTTAGAAAGCGAATTAAAAGAAGATTCGTGGTTGGTAACCGATGTTGCTCAAGAAGCTGTCATGCGTGATTTAAGCGAATCGTCGTGGGTTGATTTTGTAAAGAAAGCAGGCTCACGTTATTCCGTTTGGGAAAACTTCCCCGAAAATCCATCTCTTAATTAGTAGATAGTATCGGTCTCAGTCACAGTTTTATTCGCTAACCTTACTTTTCAAATAGTCATTAAGTTCGTAGTATATTTTTTCTGAGTATTCATGCACAAAACGTTTTTTGTCAACTCCCAAAACCCATTGAATTCCATGTTCTTCGCTGGCAAAAAATACTTCATCCATTTCTAAAATATGCTCTTTCGCAATTTCCGGCACTTCAATGGTTTTAAGATCAAGGTTTTTTGCCAATTTTAAAATTACAGGACGAAGTATATCTTCATAACATCCTGTTTCTAGCGATGGAGTAATTAGCACGCCATCTTTTATCAGAAATAGATTCGATGCAATTCCTTCACAAATATTTTCTTTTTCATTTAAGAGAATTGAGCCACCAAGTTTAAGATTCTGAGCATCCGCCTTTGCGGCATTCCATAAATTGTTGTTGTGGTATTTAAATCGTCCCAATTTAAAGGTCGAATTTTTTTTAACTGCTGAAAAGTTAACTAACAATCCTTGTTCCCCAAAAGGGAAATTAAACCCTTCAAAAGCATCGTTTGTAATTAGGTAATTAATGTTCTTGTTGGAAATAAAAAACTGGTAATTGACCAATCCCGAGCGATAGAATTTGTTCTTATTTAATATGCGTTTTGTTAAACGAAATAGTTCGCGTTCATTTTTAAAAAGGTCAGGCAGAGGTAAGTTCAATGTTTTAAGTTGTTTTTTAATCGATTCCAGATTTGCCTGAAAATGTGGAATTCCTCCAAAACCAAACCATACTTTCTGTGCTAAAATAAAAGGCTCGTTCCACACAAATTCTGTGAGGTTTGCTTCGTTTTTCGAAACTACTTCGCCGTTTATGATTAGAAAGTCCATTATAAAAATGAAAACAAATTATCGATGAATTGGTCGAACAAACTAGGCCTTAATAAAATTGGAAATATAAAACCAAATACGGCGCCTAAAAAGTGTGCGTCGTGGGCAACATTGTCATTGTTCTTTTTACCACTTTGGTAGGAATAAAA
>JAUVDE010000231.1 GCA_030595485.1 Draconibacterium sp. | reverse complement strand
GCGTAGGCCTGTCCAATTCCACCTGCGCCATGAATAAACACTTCGTTAAATCCACGGCTATCGGGTTGATGTTCCTGCTCGTCGCCCAAATGCCATTTCCCGAATATGCCACTTGTATATCCGCCTCGGTTCAAAACCTCGGGTAATGTGCTTATTCCTACAGCCATTCGTTCTCTTTCTAAAATTGTATGCGTAATTCCATTCTTAAAAGGATGCCTGCCGGTCATTATTGCCGACCGTGTTGGTGCACATGTTGGGCTAACCTGAAAATCTTCGAGACTAATTCCCTGCGATTTTAATTTATCCATATTGGGCGTTAACACATCAGGACTTCCGTGTGCCGATATATCTCCGTAACCCTGATCATCAGTCATTACTAAAATAATATTAGGTGGAATTGTTTGATGCGTGCAAGCCAAACATAACAGAGATACAAACAGTACGGAAAGTGATTTAATTAGTAATGGTTTTTTCATTGTAGTATCGGTTTTTAATATGATTAGATAGTGTTTGCCTATAAAGTCCATATTCTGCGTTATGCTTGCCATAAAAACAGTCATTTACAAAAGTAAACTCCTTTATTTTATGACTTCGCAAGCCTTGACTACGAACTTTCTATCCCAAACACTTGACTTTATGGACAGATTATATATATACCCCGCACCAGCATGCCAGTAAATAAAACCAGGATATTGGGTTTGGAAACTTTAAGTTTCAATGAGATAACGGGTTTTTAGTTTATGGTTTACTATACGTTTAATTTTTGGTGTTTAAAAATAACGAACGCTATTTGGAATGGCAACTATTATGTAAAGAATTTAGTGGTAAGTAGAGAGAAGATAGAATTTAGAAGTGAGTAGGTGGGGTAATTTTATGTTCTCAGTAATCTTACTAATTTTATCACTCGCAACTTTTCAACTAATATTCGTTTATGAGCAACAAATCTGTTTTAGATATTATACAAAACCGAAGGGCAACACCTCCGCGTTTATTTGCGAAAAAGGAAATTTCGAAAGAAATAATTGAGCGGCTTTTGGAAAGCGCCAATTGGGCACCCAATCATAAAAAAACGGAACCCTGGCGTTTTAAAATTTATACCGGCAAAGCAAAAGCTGACTTGGCCGAAAAAGCCTATTCTCTTTTAAAATTGAAGTTTGCAGAAGGGCTTCAGATTGCTCCCGAAAAAATGGATAAGTTTAAGTCGACCATGGAACGTGTGCCTGTTGCCATTGCAATTGTAATGCAGCGCGATGCCGGGAAACGACTTCCGGAATGGGAAGAGATTGCAGCGGTTTCGATGGCAGTTCAGAATATGTGGCTTCGTGCAACTGAAATGGATTTGGGCGCATTTTGGGGCACTCCGGCATTTATCGATTTGTTCAATGAAATTTTGGAAATACAGGAAGGGCAAAAGTGTCTTGGGTTTTTCTATGTGGGCCATATAATGGTAGATTATCCTTCGCCGGGAAGGGGAGAAATAGCGGAAAAGGTGGAGTGGAAATAGAGTGTAGAAAGTAGAAAGCCAAAAGTCTCAAGTCGAAAGTAAAAAGAATGAAATTATAGGGCTTATTTGATGTTGCTTTTGGTATACTACTGTAGTAATAATAAAGTTAAAATTGTAGCGTCAAGGCATGCCTTGACTGTTTAATTCAAAGTTAAATAATGAAAAGAATAATTCAGGTTTTTTTATTTGTGATGATTGCAAGCCTTTCATTTGGGCAAAGTTTAAATTCGACTGATTATCACGAGCATCGTACATCGCTTAAAAATTCATTTCTGAAATTTCAGAATGAGAAGCAGGGAAGAGTAGCGTTTCTTGGCGGTTCGATAACTTATAATGGAGGATGGCGCGATTCAATATGCAATTACTTGCAGCAAAAATTTCCTAATACTGAATTTGACTTTATCGCAGCAGGAATTCCATCGACGGGAAGTACGCCTGCGGCCTTCCGATTTGAGCAGGATGTGCTGAAAAATGGAACTGTTGATTTGCTTTTTGAAGAGGCGGCTGTTAACGACGATACAAATGGCAGAAGTGCTGAAGAAATGATTCGGGGAATGGAAGGAATTGTGCGTCATGCGCGAAATGCCAATGCGAAATGTGACGTAATTATCATGCATTTTGTCGATCCCGGTAAAATGGAAAAATATCGTGATGGGAAAATACCTGAAGTAATTCAGCAGCACGAAAAGGTAGCTGAGCATTATAAGGTATCAACAATTAATCTGGCTAAGGAAGTTACCAAACGAATTGATGTAGGAGAATTTGATTGGGACAATGACTTTGTAAACTTGCATCCATCGCCTTTTGGACAAGGTATTTATGCGCATTCAATGATTCAGTTTCTGGAAGCAGAATTTGCTAAAGATTATGCACAAGCGGAAATGACAGATTTACCACTGCCCGAAAAACTGGATGCGTTTTGTTATGACAAGGGGAAACTAGTTTCCCCCAATCCCCGAACAGCAATAAAAGGGTGGGAAATGCATGAAAACTGGAAGCCTCAAAAGAGAAGTAATACGCGAGCGGGTTTTGTAAATGTTCCGATGTTAGTAGGCGAATATCCAGGGAAAATTATAAAGTTTCAGTTTAAGGGAACAAGTGTTGGAATTGCTGTTGCTGCCGGACCCGATGCTGGAGTAATTGAGTACAGCATTGACGACCAGCCCTGGCAAAAACAAGATTTGTTTACCCAGTGGAGCAAGAGTTTGTACTTGCCTTGGTTTTTTACTTTGGAGAGTGGTTTAAAGGACCGGAAGCATACCATGCAAATTCGTATGACGAGTGAAAGGAATCCCAAAAGTACGGGTAATAAATGTGTGTTGAGGTATTTTAATTATAATGGGGAGTAGAAATACTGTTTCGAAACGAATATTCACCGGGTGACTATATGTTGAAATAAAGAGTTACCTGGTGAATATTAATAAAAGCTCAAAGCCCAAGTTCTACCTAATATTCTCCAGAACATCAACCAGATGTTTCCAGAATTTATCGGTGGTTTCAATGTCCAGTCTTTCATCGGGCGAATGTGCGCCACGAATGGTTGGCCCGAACGAAACCATATCGAGATGAGGATATTTTTCGAGGAACAAACCACACTCTAGCCCCGCATGAATAGAGCGTACAATGGGGTCAACTCCAAAAAGTTTTTTGTAAGAATCAACCGTAGTTTTTAATACCTCCGAATTTGGGTTTGGTGCCCAGCCCGGGTAACCATCGGTATGACGAACGTTGGCACCCGCTAATTTAAACACCGACTCAATAGTCTCGGCAGCGTAGTTTATTCTGCTTTCAACCTCGCTGCGCTGGCTGGTAGTAACCAATATTTTATTGTCGTCAATAAATTTTACCGAAGCCAAATTTGTTGAGGTTTCAACCATGCCTTCCATGCGTGTGCTCATTTCTATTACACCATGTGGACACGCGTACACAGCATTTAATAACTGTTTTTGAATAGTGGTATTTATTACAAACTCCGGCGTTTCAACTGCTTCACAACTTAATTGCACTGCGGGTTCCGATATTTCGTATTCAAGATTTACTGCTTTGGCAAAAGCTTCAAAGTCGGCAATAATATTTTGTTTTTCAGATTCTAAAATGGTAAACACGGCAAAGGCTTCGCGGGCAATGGCATTTCTTAAATTGCCACCATTAAAGTCGGCTAAACGAATATTGTATTTTTCGGTGGCCTTCCATAAAAAGCGGTTTACTATTTTATTTGCATTACCACGGTTTTTATTGATGTCGTCGCCAGAGTGGCCGCCTAACAAACCTGCAACCGAAATTTGCAATGCAAGCGAATTTTCAGGAACAGCTTCCTTTGTATAATCAAAAGTTGCAATGGTATCGATACCTCCGGCGCAACCAATGAAAATTTCGCCTTCGTCTTCCGAATCCAGGTTGAGCAAAACGGAACCATTTAAAAAATCAGGTTGCAAGGCAAAAGCTCCTGTTAAACCAGTTTCTTCGTCAACGGTAATTAAACATTCAATTGCACCATGCTTTAAATCTTTTTCAGTAAGAACCGCCATTTGTGCAGCAATTCCAATTCCACAATCCGCGCCCAAAGTTGTACCATTGGCTTTTACCCAGCCATCAATAATCATGGCTTCAATGGCATCGTTATCAAAATCGAATTCTTTATCTGAATTTTTTTCGCAAACCATGTCCATGTGTGTTTGCAAAATTACGGTTGGAGCATTCTCCATTCCCTGAGTAGCAGGTTTTAAAATCAGCACATTTCCTGCATTGTCGGTTTTCGCCTCCAACATATTTTGTTTTGCAAAATCGAGTAAAAACTGTCGTATTTTTTCCTCCTTTTTAGAAGGACGAGGTATCTGGCAAATAGCCTCGAAATAGTTGAAAAGAGGTTGGGGGCTTAATTCTGCTAATTTATTCATTGCTTCAATTTTAATAAGTTTCAAATATGGGAAAATGATAAGAAATAGAAAATGAATTATATACATTTGTCGCCACTTAAAAATGTTTTATGATAAAACGAGACAAGGTTGTACTAATTACGGGAGCATCGAGTGGAATTGGTGCAGCAACAGCCAGGGAATTTGCAAAAACCGGAGCATTGGTAATTTTAGTTGCCCGCAACGCAACAAACCTGCAAAAAGTAGTTGATGAGATTACCGAAAACGGAGGAAAAGCAAAATACTACGCGGCGGATGTTTCCGATTATAAACAGGTACAGGAATTAGCAATTCAGGTTGAAAAAGAAGTTGGGATTCCTGATATTCTAATGAACAATGCTGGTAAAGGTGAGTGGCGATTTATTGATGAAACACCGTATGAAGAGGTGGCTGAAACAATGGCCGTTCCTTATTTTGCATCGTTTTACATGGTAAAAGCTTTTTTGCCCGCGATGCAAAAACGAAATTCGGGGCACATTGTAAACATGACTTCAATTGCCGGATTTATTGCCTTTGCCGGGGCAACTGCATACATAGCTTCCCGGATTGCAATGGTTGGTTTTCACAATGCTTTATCTGCCGATTTACACGGTTCGAACATTAAAACATCGCTGGTATATTTTGCAAAAGTAGAAAGCGATTATTGGCAAAATAATCCAGGTAGCGAAGAACGTTTACCCACTTCTCAAAGTTTAATTCCTATTATTTCAACCGAAAAGGCAGCAAAAGTAATTGTGAAAGGTATTGCAAAAGGGAAAAGAAAAATTGCAGCTCCGTTTATGATTTTTGTGTTGAATTTTTTCATCAAATATTTCCCTGGGATTACCCGATGGATTATGAATAAAACCAGCTATAAAAAATAGGCTTTGTCAAATCTTCTTTGCTATTACCAATAATTCCTGATCAGCATTAAACAGGCTCAGCATCTTTCTGAAAAAGCGGTTGGCAAAAAAGTCGAGTGAAAAATATTTTCCAGTGAAAATGGGGTAGTTCATCTGAACAACTTTAAAACCAGTTGCTTCAAGCGTAGCGGACAAAGTTGAATAATTGAAATAGACATAGTGCTCGGCACCCACTCCTTCCTTGCTGTAAAAGCGATGTTTCTCTCGTTGTTTATGTGCCCGGTAGTATTTTGAATTGGGAACCAGTATTAAAATCAGCCCATCTTTGTTTAGCAATTTATGGCAGTTTTTCAGTACCTCAAATGGGTTCTCGAAATGTTCGAGTACGTGTTGTTTAAAAATAAGGTCACACTTGAATCCTTCGGTTTGTAGATCATTAAAAGTGGCATTGCTGGCATTTAATCCAATTTTGTTGCAATAGTCAACCGCAAATTTACTGATATCGATTCCCAAGTGTTTTAAGCTGCGTTTTTTGGCTGCCTCAAGCGTGTACCCAATCGAACATCCAACTTCAAGTACCGAATTCATTTTTTTGTTGTGAAGGGCTGCCAGGTCAATTAACCAGCCCGATTTTTTAA